>PKED01000205.1 GCA_002863155.1 Sphingomonadaceae bacterium
TGCCCAGGCCGGTGCCTTCATCCTCGTCGCGGCGCTCGGCCATTGCGATCGGCTGGGCCGGTAGGGCCATCGGGGAAAGTGGTGCTGCCATGTGAACGCGAAAATATGGCACGCCGGGGGGCAAGGGCAAGAGGCAAGCGCGCACAAACATTCAGCATGGCACGGTCGGCAAACGAAAAAGGGCGGCGGCTCGCCATCGAGCCACCGCCCTTCGGATCGTTCCGGCGCGCTGTCGGCGCCGTTCGGGTTACGCCGCGATCTTGATCTTCTCGGCCGCAACCGCGACGCGGTTCGAGATCGGCTGAGCGACATCGCCGGCCAGCTTGAGCATCGCTTCGGTGTTCTTCGAGGTTTCGGCGACCATCGAGTCGAAAGCGGTGCGCACGAAGTCGCTCTGCAGCTTCATGAAATCGGCCGGGGTCTTCACCGACGCCATGTTGCGCATCGCGGCGGTGGCGCCCTCGAAGGTCTTGCGCGTGAATTCGGCAGCTTCCTGGCTCATCGTCTCGATGCCCTTGGCAGCGATCTTCGACGATTCGACCAGCGCTTCGACATTGCCCTTGCTCAGGTCGTTCATGTCGGCGAACAGCTGGGTGCTCTTTTCCATCGCGGCCTTGGTGCGCTCGTTCATGTCAACGAACAGGGCCTGGGTCTTTTCGGTGGCGGTGTGGATCGTGTTTTCCATGAAAGTCTCTTTCTTGCTTGCAGCCTTGATCGTTTCAACGGCTGCCTTGGGGGTGATCGCCTCGACTGCGGGGGCAGGCGCGGCGGCAGGGGTAATGACGGGTTCACTGGCCGGTTGAGCCGGTGCCGCGACGACCGGTGCCGTCGCGACCGGCGTTTCGACGACGGGCTTGGATGCTTCGACCGGCGCCGCTGCAACGGGCTTCGTTGCAACAGCCTTGGGCGCGGCAACCTTGGCGGCGACCGGTTTTGCGACAGTCGCCTTGGCTGCGACCGGCGCCGCTACGGGTGCAGGTGCAGCGACGGGCGCCGTGGTCTTGACTTCCGGCTTCGCGACCTTGGCCGCTACGGGTGCGGCCTTGGTGGCGACCTTGGTCGGGGCGTCCGACTTCGGACCCTTGCTTGCCATGACTGGCTCCATTCGAGTTGTTGCTGCACCGCAATATAATCGGGCCAACCCGCCAAATCAAGTATTTTTTGTGCACCGCAACAAAAATGTGCTCAGTCGGTCAAACCTCTGTATTTCAGCCGCTTTATCGCGCCTTTACATATTGCCCTGGTGCATCGTCAAGCGCAGCGAGCGCGCCCTTGCCCGGCACGCGCGCGCCTTTTGCTGCGACCTTCTTTTCGTCGAGACCCTGTAGCCATTCGATCCAGTCGGGCCACCAGCTGCCCTTGGTCTCGGTCGCACCAGCCGCGAAATCGGCGAGCGTCCCGTCGAGCGCCGAATTGGTCCAATATTGGTATTTCCCGGCCGCTGGCGGATTGACCACGCCGGCGATATGCCCCGATCCGGCGAGCACGAATCGCATCGGACCGGCAAACTGGCGGGTCAGCTGCCACACGCTCTCGGGAGGCGCGATATGGTCTTCGCGCCCCGCCTGGATATAGCTCGGCGTCGCCACCCGCGTCAGGTCGATCGGTGTCCCGCCGATGCTGAGCGCGCCCGGCCGCACCAGCAGGTTGTCGCGGTACAGATCGCGCAGATAGCTCAGATGCCATTTGCTTGGCAGGTTGGTTGTATCGCCGTTCCAGTGGAGCAGGTCGAACGGCGCATAATCCTGGCCGAGCAGATAGTTGTTCGTCACATAATTCCAGATCAGGTCGCGCCCGCGCAGCAGATTGAAGGTCGCAGCCATATATCGCCCGTCGAGAAAGCCATCGGGGGATATCTGCTCGATGAGCTTCAGCTGGTCGTCGTCGACGAAATTCAGCAGCTCGCCCGCGCGGCTGAAATCGACCTGCGCGGTGAAGAACGTCGCGCTCTTGACCTTGCTGGCCTCCCCGCGCGCGGCGAGGACGGCCAGCGTTGCCGCGAGTGTGGTGCCGGCTACGCAATAGCCGATCGTGTGGACGTGATCGACGCCGAGCAGGTCGCGGATCGTGTCGATCGCGTCGATCTGGCCCGCTTCGACATAATCGTCCCAGGTCACGTCCTTCATCGACGCATCAGCCGATCGCCAAGACACCATGAACACCGTCAGCCCCTGATCGACCGCCCATTTGATGAAGCTCTTCTCGGGCGTGAGATCGAGGATGTAGAAGCGGTTGATCCAAGGAGGGAAAATGACGAGAGGGGTCTCGAACACCTGTTTGGTCGCGGGACTGTACTGAATCAGCTCGTAAAGCGGGGTGCGCTTGACGACCTTGCCCGGCGTCGTCGCGATGTTGCGACCGACCTCGAACGCATCGCCGTCGGTATGGGTCAGCTGCCCCTTGGACAGATCGGCAAGCATGTTCTGCAGGCCGCTCAGCAGGTTTTCGCCGCCGGTTTCCATCGTCCGTGCGATCACGAGTGGATTGGTCGCGGGGAAATTGCTGGGGCTCATCGCCTCTACGATATTGCGGGTCGCGAAGCGCAGTTTCTCCTTCTGCTGCGCATCGATGCCTTCCATGTCGTCGACGCCGCGCTGGAGATGGTCGGACACGAGCAGATAGCTCTGGCGGATCCAGTCGAACACGGGATTGTCGCGCCACGCCGGATCCTTGAAGCGCTTGTCCTTCGCGTGCACCGGATTTTCGGGCTCGATGGGCGCGGTGTCTGGCGCGAGAAAGCGGGACCAGAGCTTCATGCTGTCGGTCCAGAAATCGCGCGCGCGTTCGATCGTGCGTGGATCGGTGAAGCCGGGGATGATCGGAATGGCCGGCGTTTCCTCGATCGTCTGCAGGCCGGCTTCGAGCATCATCTGCTGCGCGCGGCCCATCACCCAGGTCCAGTGCTGCATGTCCTCGAGCGTGGGGATCGGCAGCGGCTGGAATGCCGTCTGCGCGTGCGGCGGCGGTGGGGGCGTTTCGCTTTCGGCCATGCTATCCTCTTCCGGTGCATCATCGGCGGGCGGGATCATTGCGATTTGCCCCAACCTCGCCAAGTCTCTAGCATCGGGCGGCGTCCGGTACGAGGGGGCAGCGCGCGGCGCCTACCATTGCCCCATCGATGCCGCTTGAAGGAAAGGCCCAGACTTTTCAGATGTCCGACGAATTCTACCGCATCAAGCGCCTGCCGCCCTATGTCATCGCCGAAGTGAACGCGATGCGGGCGGCGGCGCGTGCGGGGGGGGAGGACATCATCGACCTCGGCATGGGCAATCCCGATCTGCCGCCGCCGCCGCACGTGATCGAAAAGCTGTGCGAGGTCGCGGCCAAGCCCGATGCGCATGGTTATTCGGCCTCGCGCGGCATCCCGGGCCTACGCCGCGCCCAGGCGAACTACTATGGCCGTCGCTTCGGGGTCGACGTCGACCCCGAAAGCGAAGTCGTCGTCACCATGGGGTCGAAGGAAGGCCTTGCCAGCCTTGCGACGGCGATCACCGCGCCGGGAGACGTCGTGCTGGCGCCGAATCCCAGCTACCCGATCCACACTTTCGGCTTCATCATCGCCGGCGCGACGATCCGCGCGGTGCCGACGACGCCCGACGACGCTTATTGGGAAGCGCTCGAACGGGCGATGAACTTCACGGTACCGCGCCCGTCGATCCTGGTCGTCAACTATCCGTCCAACCCGACGGCGGAAACGGTCGGCATCGATTTCTACGAACGCCTGGTTGCCTGGGCGCGCGAAAACAAGGTGTGGGTAATTTCCGACCTCGCTTATTCCGAGCTGTATTTCGACGGCAAGCCGACCACGTCGATCCTGCAGGTGAAGGGCGCAAAGGACGTTGCGGTCGAATTCACCAGCCTGTCCAAAACCTATTCGATGGCGGGCTGGCGGATCGGCTTTGCGGTCGGCAACAGGCAGCTGATCGCGGCGATGACCCGGGTCAAATCCTATCTCGATTACGGCGCTTTCACCCCGATCCAGGCAGCCGCCTGCGCCGCGCTCAACGGCCCGCAGGACATCGTCGAGAAGAACCGCGAACTTTACCACAAACGTCGCGACGTGCTGGTCGAAAGCTTTGGTCGCGCGGGATGGGACATTCCCGCGCCGCGCGCCTCGATGTTCGCCTGGGCGCCGCTGCCTCCGGCTTTGGCGCATTTAGGTAGCCTTGAGTTCAGCAAACAATTGCTGACATGCGCGCACGTCGCCGTTGCGCCAGGGGTCGGCTATGGCGAGAATGGCGAGGGTTTCGTGCGGATCGCGATGGTCGAGAACGAACAGCGCCTGCGCCAGGCCGCGCGCAACGTCCGCCGTTATCTGCAGTCGATGGGTGTCAATACGCCGTCGCGCGATTCGGTGTGATTGAGCCGCTCTATTCGCTGGCCGGCGTGTTTGTCGGGTTGCTCGTCGGGTTGACCGGCGTCGGCGGCGGATCGTTGATGACGCCATTGCTGGTTCTGATGTTCGGGTTCCATCCGGCGACCGCAGTCGGCACCGATCTGCTCTATGCGTCGGCGACCAAGACCGCGGGCACCGCCGTCCACGGCCGTCACGGCACCGTCGACTGGCAGGTCGTGCGGCGACTGGCGAGCGGCAGCGTGCCGTCAGCGGTCGCGATGCTGATCCTGCTGTCGCTGATCGACGCACGCGCGCCTGCCATGGCCGAAGTGATCTCGACGGTGCTCGGCATCGCGCTGATCCTGACGGCGATCTCGGTTTTCTTTCGACAATCGATCGTCGCTCGGCTCGCGCCGTTGTTCATGGGGGAGGATGATGCGCGGATCGGCCGGCTGACGCTGATCCTCGGCGTGGTCCTCGGGGTGCTGGTGTCGCTGACGTCGGTCGGGGCCGGCGCATTGGGCATGACCGCGCTGCTGATCCTGTATCCAAAGGTGCCGGTGGCGCGGCTGGTCGGATCGGACATCGCGCATGCGGTGCCGCTGACCCTCATCGCCGGGCTCGGTCATCTGTCGATGGGAACGGTCGATCTGTGGCTGCTGGCGTCGCTGTTGCTCGGCTCGATTCCCGGCATCATCGTCGGCAGCATGGTTGCGGCGCGGGTATCGGATCGCGTGCTCGTGCCGCTGCTTGCGGTCACGCTGGCAATCGTCGGGTTCAAGCTGCTCTTCTAGCCCGGTTGACGCGGCGCCGCCCGCCCGCCATCGCGCGGGGCATGACCCGGCCCGGTTTCGCCTTCTCCACCCGCTTCAAGGTCCGCTATGCCGAAATCGACGGCCAGCGGATCGTGTTCAACTCGCGCTATCTCGAATATGCCGACTATGCCGTCGGCGAATTCTGGGCATGGAGCGGCATGGACGCGCTCGGACCGGTCTGGACCTCGGCCGAGTTCCATGTCCGCCATACCGAGATCGACTATCTGAAGCCGTTCGCGATGGGCGACGAAATCGAGGCATTTGTGCGGGTCGAACGGATCGGCACGACCAGCCTGACCCAGCGTTTCGAGCTGTGCCACGCCGCGACCGGCGACCTGCACTGCGCGATCGAGATGGTGATCGTCCATGTCGCGTCGCTTGGCGGACGACCGGCGCCGATTGCCGGTGAGGTGCGGACCGCGCTGGCTGCGCTCGCGGCGCGTTGATCCTAACGGCCGATCACTCCGCGGCGTCGGCCTCGCGCTCGATGTCTTCGGGGAGCGCCCAGAGCAGTTCGCCCTTCTTCAGCACCCGCCCGTCCCAGGCATGTACCTCGATCTGGCGGATCGGGCGGCGGTCGCGCTCGTCGACCAGCACCGGCGTGGCGGCGACGCCGGTTTCCCAGCGTTCACCCCATTGGCGCAGTGCGATCATCGTCGGCAGCAGCGCGGCGCCCTTTTCGGTGAGCCGATATTCGATCTTGCGGCGATCATCGGGCATCGCGTCGCGTTTCAGGATACCGTGCTCGACCAGCCGCGCGAGCCTGTTGGCAAGGATGTTGCGAGCGATACCAAGTTCGGACTGAAATTCCTCAAAATGGAACAGGCCGTTGAACGCCGCCCGCAGGATCAGGAACGACCAGCGCTCACCCATCGCCTCCAGTGCAGCCGGCAGGCTGCACTCGGCAAGGTCGCGCAGGGGCTCTCGCAATTTGGCTTCCATCAGACCCGTGATCCTATCGCATTTCGGTCGCTGCGCGACGAAAATCTAAGTTTCTAGTTGCAACGAAAAACTTAGTAGACTAAGTAGCGTTTAGCAACCTATTCGTTTGGCCGGGCTCCCCTCCCCAGGCGCCCTTTCGATGGAGACCGATATGACCCGCATGCTCTCGCTCGCCGCGCTTGCCACCTCGGCGCTGATGCTTGCCCCCGCCGCTGCTTCGGCGCAGGCCGGTGGCTATTACGCCGCCACGCCCGCCACGGCGCCCGCCAAGAATACGCTCATCACTTCCGGCACGTTGTGGAAGTGCACCGACGGCGTCTGCGGCGCGGCCAAGAGCACGCAGCGCGACGTCATCATGTGTCAGATGGTCGCGCAGCGCATCGGCAAGCTCAACGCGTTCTCCGTCGCCGGCGCCGCTTTTGACGAAGCGACGCTCGCCAAGTGCAACAGCGTCGCCCGCTGATCGGGCGGCATTTGACCCGCAACTATATGTTGCAAAGCAGCAGCACGTAGCGCCACATTGGCGCTGTGCTGCGGCAATATGAACTTGTCGATCGGGTGCTGAGCTACGATCCGGGCGCTGACGAAGCGCTGCTCAACCGCGCCTATGTGTTTTCGATGCAGGCGCATGGCAGCCAGAAGCGCGCATCGGGCGATCCGTATTTCAGCCACCCGATCGAAGTCGCCGGCATCCTCACCGACCTGCGGCTCGACCATGAGACGATCGCGACCGCGATCCTCCACGACACGATCGAGGACACGGTCGCCACGCCCGAGGAAATCCAGCGCCTTTTCGGCGACAATGTCGCGCGAATGGTCGACGGCGTCACCAAGCTGTCGAAGATCGAAGCGCAAACCGAAAGCGAGCGCGCAGCGGAAAATCTGCGCAAATTCCTGCTCGCCATGTCCGACGACATCCGCGTGCTCCTGGTCAAGCTCGCTGACCGGCTGCACAACATGCGCACGCTGCACCATATCAAGAATGAGGAAAAGCGCCGCCGTATCGCGCGCGAGACGATGGATATCTACGCCCCGCTCGCCGAGCGGATCGGCATGTACGAATTCATGCGCGAGATGCAGAGCCTGGCCTTTCGGCAGCTCGAACCAGATGCCTGGGATTCGATTACCAAAAGGCTCGAGCAGCTGAACGAGGGTGATAGTGGCCGCATCGCCAAGATCGCATCGTCGGTCCGCGCACTTCTGCTGCGTCACGGCGTCGAGGCCGAGATTTGGGGGCGTGAGAAGCAACCCTATTCGATCTGGCGCAAGATGAGCGAGCGCCACATCAGTTTTGAGCAGCTGTCCGACATCATGGCCTTCCGGGTGATCGTGCCGAACGAGGAGGATTGCTACCGCGCACTCGGGCTGATCCATCGTCGCTGGCCGATGGTGCCGGGGCGATTCAAGGATTATGTCTCGACGCCCAAGCGCAACGGCTATCGCTCGCTGCACACCAGCGTGATGCATGCCGAGAACACGCGCGTCGAAATCCAGATCCGCACCGCCGAAATGCATGCGGAGGCCGAATATGGCCTCGCGGCCCACTGGGCCTACAAGCAGGACAAGGTTCGGCCCGACACGCAGGTGCGCTGGATCGCCGACCTGGTCGAAATCCTCGACGCGGCTGAAAGCCCGGAGGAACTGCTCGAACATACCCGGATGGCGATGTACGCCGACCGCATCTTTGCCTTTACCCCGCGCGGCGAACTGATCCAGTTACCGAAAGGCGCGACACCGATCGACTTTGCCTATGCGCTGCACACCGACCTTGGCGACCAGGCGGTGGGCGCCAAGATCAACGGGCGCGTCGTCCCTTTGCGCGCGCATCTCGACAATGGCGACCAGGTCCAGATCCTGCGATCAAAGGCCCAACGCCCGCAACCTAACTGGCTGAACTTCGCGATCACGGGAAAGGCGCGGGCGGCGATCCGTCGCCACTTGCGAATCAAGGAACGCGCCGAGGCGCAGGCACTCGGCCGCAAACTCTATGACGAGATCGTCAAGCGGCTCCCGACCACGCTTGCCGACGATGCGGTCGATGCAGCGGTGCAGCGACTGAAGCTGCCCGACGCACCCGCACTGATGGAGGCGATCGCCCGGCGGCGCTTTACCGACAGCGAAGTGATGGAGGCGTTGATGCCCGGCGCGTCGGCGGCGATCGGCGACACGACGCCTGCCGCGGCGATGGCGGCGATTTCGATCAAGGGGCTGACGCCTGGCATCGCCTTTGACCTTGCCGAATGCTGCCATCCGGTGCCGGGCGACCGGATCGTCGGGCTGCGCCGACCCAATGAGGGGATCGAGGTCCACACAATCGATTGTCCGCGGCTGACCGACAGCGACGATGCCGACTGGGTCGATCTGGCTTGGGGCGACAAGACCGAGGGCGCGGTTGCCCGGATCGCCGTCCAGCTCAAGAACGAACCCGGCGCGCTCGGCGTTGTGGCGACGGTGATCGGCGCGCACAAGGCGAACATCATCGGCCTGCGGCTCGACAATCGCGACACCGGCTACCACACCAACCTGATCGATATCGAAGTGCGCGACGTCACCCACCTTACCCGCCTGATCGCTGCCTTGCGTGCAGCCGACGCCGTCAGCGCGGTGCAACGCGAATAATAGGCCGTTGCCAGTCGCAGGCGCGCGGCTAAGCTGGCGCGAAACCAGATTATCGAGAGGGGATCATCCGTGGACCGTCGCCGCTTCCTTGCCGCCACCGGCGCCGCCGCCGCCGTCGCGGCTCTCCCCGCTGGTCTGCGCGCTGCGACCACCGGGGGCGATGCCGCGCTCGATGCGCTGTTCGACAAGATCTTCAACGCCAATATCGACGACAGCCCGGAAAGTGCGACGCAACTGGGCCTCGACAAGGGCGCGCGGGCGGCGCTGAAGGGCAAGCTCGACGATCGCTCGGCGGCCGGGCGCGCCGCCGATCTGGCACGTGCCAAGCAGGCGATCGCCGATATCGCCGCGATCGATCCGGCGACGCTGTCGAAGGACGGCAAGCTCAATCGCGAAGTCGTGCTCTATTCGCTCAACAGCGGCATCACCGGCCAGTTGAAGTATGGGATCGGCAGCACCCAGCGCCCTTATCGCATCTTCCAGCAGGGCGGCGCTTATTTCTCGATTCCCGATTTCCTGTCCTCGTCGCACACCATCCAGAATGCCGCCGATTGCGAGGCCTATCTGTCGCGGCTGGAAGCGTTCGGCACCGCGCTCGACCAGGATAGCGCGCTCCAGAAGGCGGAGGCGGCGCGCGGCTATGTCGCGCCCGATTTCGCGCTCGAGCTGACGCTGGGCCAGATGGCCAAACTGCGCGGGGCAGCGCCCGAAGCGAGTTCGATGGCGGCATCGCTCGCCAATCGCGCCAAGGCAGCGGGGATTGCCGGTGACTGGGGCACCCGGGCGGCGAAGATCATCGCCGCGACCGTCCATCCCGCGCTCGATCGGCAGATCGCGCTGGTGCAGGGGCTGCCTCGTCGCAAAGAGGCCGGGCTATGGGCACTTCCCCAGGGCGAGGCGATCTATGCCGATGCGCTTAAGGCCGCCACCACCACCAATTTCACGCCCGACGACGTCCACCAGCTCGGCCGCCAGCAGGTCGCCGAGATCAGCGCCGAACTCGACAAGATCCTGCGCGCGCAGGGGCTGACCCAGGGATCGGTCGGCGCGCGGCTGACCGCGCTCAATGCACGACCCGAGCAGCTTTATCCCAACACCGCCGAGGGGCGGGCCGAACTGATCGCCGGCCTGAACGAGGGCGTGCGGGCAATGCGCGCCAAATTGCCGCAGGCGTTCATCGATCCGCCGGCCGCACCGCTCGAAATCCGCGCGGTTCCGGTTGAGATTCAGGACGGCGCGTCGAACGGCTATTACCGCCTCGCCTCGCTCGACGGGTCGCGCCCGGCGATTTACTTCATCAACCTGAAGGATGTCGGCGACTGGCCGAAATACACGTTGCCGTCGCTGACCTATCACGAAGGCGTGCCGGGCCATCATACCCAGCTGGCGACCGTTGCGGGCCTGAAGACGCCCCTGCTGCGGCGCCTGTCGTTCTTTGGCGCCTATTCGGAAGGCTGGGCGCTGTATGCGGAGCAGGTCGCCGACGAGCTTGGCGGCTATGCCAGCCCGGTCGAGCGCGCGGGCTATCTGCAAAGCTTCCTGTTCCGCGCCGCGCGGCTCGTTGCCGACACCGGTATCCATGCCAAGCGCTGGACCCGCGAGCAGGCGACCGATTATTTCGTCGACACGGTCGGCTTTGCGCGACCGCGGTCGCTGCGCGAGGTCGAGCGCTATTGCACCCAGGCGGGGCAGGCGTGCAGCTACAAGCTCGGCCATATCAGCTGGCTGCGCGCGCGCGATAACGCGAAGCGGATCCTGGGCGCGAAGTTCGACATACGCCAGTTCCACGAAGTGCTGCGCGACGGCGCGGTGCCGTTGACCATCCTCGAACGGCTGGTTGAAGAGCGCGCGCGGGCCGCAGCCGCCGCGTGACCGGCGCTTTGCGTGCGGCGATTTGAGCGCTAGAGCGGCGGCATGCATCGCCCCGCGCTCTCGGTCGTCGTCCCCTGCTATAACGAGGAGCTGAACCTCGACCTGCTGCATGGCCGCGTCTCGGCGGCGGCGCGGGAGGCGGTGGGCGAAAGCTACGAGATTGTCTTCGTCAACGACGGGTCACGCGACGGCAGCTGGGGGGTGATGCAGCAGCTCGCGGCTACCGATCCGCATCTCGTCGCGATCAACCTGTCGCGCAACCACGGCCACCAGCTCGCGCTGACCGCTGGGCTCGATCTGTGCTGCGGCGCGCAGATCCTGATCATCGACGCCGATCTGCAGGACCCGCCCGAACTGCTGAGCGACATGCGCGCGACGATGGCCGCCCAGGGCGCCGACGTGGTCTATGCCGTGCGCCGCAAGCGCGAGGGCGAGACTTTTTTCAAGAAGATGACGGCGGCTGCCTTCTACCGCGTGCTCGACCGCGTGACCGATACGCCGATTCCGCTCGACACCGGCGATTTCAGGCTGATGAGCAGGCGGGCGCTCGATGCGTTGCTGTCCTTGCCCGAACAGGCGCGCTTCATTCGCGGGATGGTCGCCTGGGTCGGGTTCCGGCAGGTGCCGTTCGTCTATGACCGGGCCGAGCGGCATGCGGGCGAGACCAATTATCCGCTCGGTAAGATGATCCGTCTCGCCCTCGACGCGGTAACCGGGTTTTCGACGGCCCCGTTGCGCTTTGCCAGCCATGTCGGGCTGGCGCTGACCGGCGCCTCGTTGCTGTTGCTGGTCTATATCGCGATCGGCTTCTTCACCGGCAGCGCGGTTCAGGGCTGGACCTCGACGATGCTCGTCGTCGTGCTGCTCGGCGCGGTGCAGATGTTCGTGCTCGGGATGATCGGCGAATATCTCGGCCGACTCTATGTCGAATCGAAGCGCCGCCCGCTCTACCTCGTCGCCGATGTCGCAGGGCCGGTGCGCGGTACCGCGACTCTGGGATTCAAGGCTGAAGCAGCTGGAGAAGTGTCGGCAAGTGCGGTTGAAGCCGTGCCCGGCGAATAGGGCCTGCTGACTATTTCGACGCCAGCGTCAAGATCGACACGCCTGGCGTCAGCGGCACCCGGCCGACCAGATGCCGCTCGAGCGCGAACACGCTCTCGAACAGGGCGTTGACCGGCCCCGGCGGGGGCGAATCGTCGCTGTCGTCCTTGCCCGTCAGCCGCCCAGCGATCCGCGACGCCGCTGCGAGCGGGAAGAGCAGCGAATTGAACCAGCGCAGGCCGTTATGCTTTAGGCCGGCTGCTGAGATCGCGCGACCCAGCGTTGCCTTCGAATATCGGCGATGGTGATGGTTGACGACGTCGTGCGCGCTCCACATCCACTGGTGCGCGGGCACCGCGATCAGGATCTTGCCGGCCGGCTTCAGGCACTCTGCCATCGCCTTCAGCGCGGCGACGTCATCGGCGATATGTTCGATCACGTCGAGTACGGCGATCAGATCATAGGCGCCGCGTTCGATGCCGGGCAGCTCGGGCAGCGGCGCGTCACCTACCGGCCGCCCCAGCCGTTCGCTGGCGATCGCGCGTGCGGCGGGATCGATCTCGATCGCCTCGACCTCTCCGAAGCGCGCGAGCATCGGCAGATTATGGCCGGTGCCGCAGCCGATCTCCAGGATGCGCGCATCCTTGGACAGCGCGCCGTAACGCGTCAGGTAATCGGACAGGATCTCGCGGCGCGCGCGGTACCACCAATGCGTGGAATCATGCGCCGCCATGCGGTCGTAGACAATTCTATCCATGCGCCCCGTTCCTCAGGCGAAAACCAGCCAGCGATTGAGGATGAAAGTAAAGATCGTCGCCACTGCAACGGCGGGTAACAGCGGCACCCAGGCGGGATAGCCGAGGATCGCGGTGCCGACCCAGGTGACGAGGGCGTTGAGCCCGACGCCCGATGCCTGGACTGCGACGAACTTCACCTGTTGCAAGCCGCTGCTGTCCCGCGTGCCATGCCCCTTGAAGCTCCACCGGCTGTGCAGAAAGAATCCCGCGGTGACGGCGACTGCAAAGGCGAACGGCACGGCATAGACCGCCCGTTCCCCGGGAAATATCCAGCTGGTGAGCGGCAGATAGACCGCCGCGTAGATCAGGGTCGAAATCCCGCCCGCGATCCCGAAGCGCAGCAGCTGGCCGATCACCGGATAGTCGCGGAATATCGTCTCTGCCTGGCGGATCATTTCTCAACTTGCCCTTTACGCGCGCTGCCGTAGAGCGCGGGACGATGCGAGGGAAGCAGTTTTGAGCGAAGACGTCGCGCCCCCGCCCCAGCCGGTGCCTGTGCTTGCGGATCTTATCGCGCGCCGCTGGCTGGCGCTGACGCTGATCGCATGGGCAGCGATGTCGATCTGGTTCGTGCACGATCGCTGGAACGCCGTCTACTGGCTGTCGCTTGGCGATACCGACGACAATATGCGGTTGATGCAGGTGCGGGCGCTGCTCGATGGGCAGGGCTGGTACGACCTGCGCCAGTACCGGATGAACCCGCCGACCGGGTTCGACATGCACTGGACGCGGATCGTCGACCTGCCGATCGCAGCGCTGATCCTGGTCTTCAGGCCGTTCATGGGCAGCTTCTGGGCCGAACGATTGGCATGCGGCATCGCGCCGTTGCTGCCGATGTCGGTCACGCTGGTGGCCCTGGCCTTCACCGTCCGGCGGCTAGTCAGCCCCTTTGCCTGGCCGCTGGCGGCGATCCTGCTGCTGATGTGCACCACGACGATGCTGATGTTCATGCCCGAACGCATCGACCATCATGGCTGGCAGCTGGCCAGCCTTGCGGTCACCGTCGCCGGGCTTGCCGATCCTGCCCGACGTCGCGGCGGCCTTGTCGTCGGCGTCGCGAGCGCCTTCTCGCTGTCGATCGGGCTGGAAATGCTGCCCTATGCAGCGGGCGCAGGCTCTATCATCGCGCTGCGCTGGGTCTGGGACCGTGCTGAGGCGCCCCGCATGACCGCTTATGGCGCAGCGCTCGCGAGCGGGTCGGCGCTCGGCTACCTCGCCTTTGCGTCCTATGCCAACGCCGCGTTGCGCTGCGACGCGCTGACGCCGGTTTGGTTGAGCGTCATGGTGGCCGCCGGCGGTCTGTTGATGCTGCTGGGCTGGATCGATCCCGCGTCGCGTGCGGCGCGGCTGGCGGCGGCAGGTCTGGCCGGCGCCGCGATCATCGGCGGCTTTGCCGGGCTGTTTCCGCAGTGCCTCGGGCGGCCCGAACAGGTTTCCGACGAGCTGCAGCGCAACTGGCTCAACAATATCCGCGAGGCGAAACCGGTCTACACCCATCCGTTCCGGGTCTATTTCCCGGTGATCGTGTTGCCGATCATCGGTATTTTCGGGGCGGCGATCGCGACCTGGCGCGCGCGTGCGCAGGCGAACTTTGCTGCCTGGGCGGGTATCTTGCTGTTTACCCTGCTGTCGGGCGGGCTGTTGCTGTGGCAGTCGCGCGCGGGTGCGGCCGCGCAACTGCTCGGGGTGCCGGGCGCAGTGGCGCTTGCCTGGATCGTGCTGCCGCGCTGCCTCGAAAGCCGTTCGATGCTCGTACGCGTGTTCGGCACCGTCGGCGCCTTCGTGTTGGTGTCGGGTGCGTTTGCAGGGTTCGTCGTCAAATGGCTGCCGGTGGACAAGCCGAGCGTGCGAAGCAAGACGGTCGACCGTGCCAGTGCGCGCTGCCCGACTTTTGCGGCGCTGAAGCCGCTCGACCGGCTGCCGCCGCAGACGATTTTCACCTTTATCGATCTCGGCCCACGCCTCATCACGGTAACCCACCACCGGGCCGTGGCCGGGCCCTATCACCGCAATGGCGGCGCGATCCTCGACGTGCAGCATGCGTTCGGCGGCAGTGCGGAGCGGTTTCGCGCCATCGCCCGGGCGCATGGCGCGCGGCTGCTGCTCACCTGCCCGAACATGGCCGAGTCGACGATCTATCGCACGCGCGACAAGGGCGGCTTTTACGACCGGCTGGCGGCGGGCGAGGCACCGCCCTGGCTCAAGCCGGTGCCGATGCCGGCGCGATCGCCGCTCCGGCTTTGGCGGATAGAATAGGCGATCCTACAAACCGAAGCTTGCCTTCAGCCCGTCGATCACGAACTGCGCGGCAAGCGCCGCCAGCAGCACGCCGAGCAGCCGGGTCACCACCGCCTCGATCTTGGCGCCCAGAATCTTCATCAGCGGCGCGGCGAGCAGCAGCGCGAGCAGCGTCAGCGCGAGGATCGTCGCCAGCGCAGCGAGAATGATCAGCGTCCGCTCGATCCCGGTGCCCTTCGACATCAGCAGCATGATCGACGCGATCGACCCCGGCCCGGCGATCATCGGCATCGCCATCGGAAAGACCGAGACGTCCTCCACCTCATGCGCTTCGATCATCTTCTGCGCGCGGTCCTCGCGGCGCTGGGTACGCTTTTCGAACACCATTTCCAGCGCGATGAGGAACAGCATGATCCCGCCCGCGATCCGGAAACTGTCGAGGCTGATGCCCAGCGCGCGCAGTATGTCCTGCCCGAACAGCGCGAAGAGGACCAGGATGCCGCCGGCGATCAGCACCGCGCGGATCGCCATCGCTCGACTATGGACCGTCGGTACGCCCGCCGTCAGCCCGGCATAGATCGGCGCGCACCCCGGCGGATCGATCACCACGAAAAAGGTGATGAGAGCGGAGATGAAGAGTTCCATCACAGCGCCGCCGGATCGATCGCAATGCCCGCGCGCCGCCCTGCCGAGATCAGCGTGTTGCGCAAGAGGCAGGCGATCGTCATCGGGCCGACGCCACCGGGCACCGGCGTGATCGCCGCCGCGACGCTTGCCGCGCCGTTGAAGTCGACATCGCCGACCAGTCCTGTGTCGGTACGGTTGATGCCGACGTCGATCACGGTCGCGCCGGGCTTGATCCACTCGCCCCTGATCATTTCGGGCCGCCCGACCGCCGCGACGACGATGTCGGCACGGTGGACGATGCTCGCCAGATCGCGCGTCCGCGAATGGGCAACGGTGACGGTCGCGCTCGCCGCGATCAGCAGCTGCGCCACCGGCTTGCCGACGATGTTCGATCGCCCGACGACAACAGCATCGAGCCCGCTCAGCTCGCCGAGCCGGTCCTGGAGCAGCATCAGGCACCCCTGCGGCGTGCACGGCACGAAGCCGTGCAGCCCGATCGCCAGCCGCCCGGCGTTGACGGGGTGGAAGCCGTCGACATCCTTGTCGGGATCGATCGCCACGATCACCCGGTCGGCATCGATCTGGGGCGGCAGCGGCAGCTGGACGAGTATGCCGTCGACCGTCGCGTCGCGGTTCAGCCGGTCGATGAGGGCAAGCAGCTCGGCTTCGCTTGCCTCGGCAGGCAGGCGGTGCTCGACGCTTTCCATGCCCGCTGCGGTCGTCGCCTTGCCCTTGTTGCGGACATAGACGGCCGACGCGGGATCGTCGCCGACCAGCACCACGGCAAGGCCCGGCGCACGCCCGGCGCTGGCACGAAATCCCTGAACGGCGATCGCGATCCGCTCGCGCAGGGCAAGCGCGAACGCCTTGCCGTCGATGATGTCCGCACTCATGCCCCGCTCCCATAGAGAGCGGCGGCAGCTTTCGCCAGCGTTAGAGCGGGCGCCCCGTCAGCATCGAGGCATAGAGGTTCGACAGGACCAGATCGGCAATGCGGATCAGCAGCAGTACGACCATCGGCGAGAAATCCAGCTGCCCAAAATCGGGCAGTACGCGCCGGATCGGTCGGTAAAGCGGCTCGGTCACCTGGTTGAGGCCGTTATAGAATTGGCGGACGAAATCATTGTACGTGTTGACCACGTTGAACGCGATGAGCAGCGACAGCACGAACTGGACGAGGATGATCATCGACAGCACGTTGAGCAGCACTTGAGCGATCTGGATAAGGGTCAGCAAGGTTTCGGTCTCCGTGGATCTGGCGATATAGCGATGTAAGGCACCTTGTGCCAGTGCCTAGCGGTGCACCAGCGTGCCGGCGCCGCGCCGGGTGAAGATTTCGAGCAGCATCGCATGCGGCACGCGCCCGTCGAGGATGACGGCGGCGTCGACTCCAGCCTCGACCGCGGCGACGCAGGTCTCGAGCTTGGGAATCATCCCCCCGGTGATCGTGCCGTCGGCCTGAAGCGCCGCGATCGCCGCCGGATCGAGATCGGTCAGCAAATTGCGCTGCTTGTCGAGCACGCCGGCGACGTCGGTCAGCAGGAACAGCCGCGCCGCCCCCATCGCGCCGGCGATCGCACCGGCCATGGTATCGGCATTGATGTTATAGGTCATGCCGTCGGCGCCGTAGCCGACCGGGGCGACGACGGGGATCATGCCGGCGTCGGAAATCGTGTCGAGCACGCGGCGGTCGATCGCTTCTGGCTCGCCGACATAGCCGAGGTCGACCGCGCGTTCGATATTGCTGTCGGGATCGCGCGAGGTGCGGGCGACCTTGGCGGCGCGGACAAAGCCTGCATCCTTGCCCGAAATGCCGATCGCCCGACCGCCGGCCTGGCCGATCCAGGCGACGAGTTCCTTGTTGATCGCGCCCGACAGCACCATTTCGGCGACCCGCGCGGTCTGGGCATCGGTGACGCGCAGGCCATCGACGAAGCTCGATTCGACGCCGAGCTGGGTCAGCATCGCGCCGATCTGGGGTCCGCCACCATGGACGACGACCGGATTGATCCCGACCGCCTTCAGCAGCACCACGTCCTCGGCGAAATCGCGCGCCAGTTCAGGGTCGCCCATCGCGTGGCCGCCATATTTCACGACGAAGGTCGCGCCCTTGTAGCGCTGCATATAGGGCAGCGCCTCGGTCAGCGTCTCCGCCTTGGCGAGCAGTTCGGGGCTGGGGGCATGGGTCGTCATGGCCGTCGCTCTAGCGAAGCGCGCGTGCGCTGGCGAGATGGTGTGCGTGGGTGATCGCGACCGCGAGCGCATCGGCGGCGTCGGGGCCGCTGATCGCGACACCGGGGAGCAGCCGCGCGACCATCGCCTGCACCTGCACCTTGTCCGCGCCGCCGGTGCCGACCAGCGCTTTTTTGACCAGCCGGGGCGCATATTCGCCGGCTTCGATGCCCGCGCGGGCCAGTGCGGCAAGGCAGACGCCGCGCGCATGTGCCAGCTTCAGCGTGGATTGCGGGTTGGTGTTGACGAACACTTCCTCGACCGCGGCGGCTATCGGCGCGTGATCGGCGACGAGGGCTGCGACCATCGCGTCGAGATGGGCGAGGCGACGCCCGAGCGTTGCCGCCGTATCGGTCTTGAGTCGTCCGTTGCCGAGGTGCGACAGCCGGTTCCCCTCGGCCCGGATCAGCCCCCAGCCGGTGGTGCCGAGGCCGGGATCGAGGCCGAGGACGATCAGCCTAGTTTGTCCATCACGTCGTCGGGGACTTCGTAATTGCCCCAGACGGTCTGGACGTCGTCATCGTCGTCGAGCGTGTCGAGCAGCTTGAACAGCTGGGTCGCATCGTCGAGGCCGACCGTCACCATCGTGCTGGGCCGCCAGGCGAGCTTGGCGCCTTCGGGCTCGCCGAGCACGGGCGTCAGTGCCTTGACGACTTCATGCAGCGCCTCGTTCGAAGTCCAGATTTCGTGGCCGTCCTCGCTCGAGGTGACGTCCTCGGCGCCTGCTTCGAGGGCGGCTTCGAACACCGTGTCGGCGTCGCCCGCGCTCGCCGGATAGTTGATCAGCCCCATCCGTTCGAAGCCATGGCTTACCGATCCGCTGGCGCCCAGATTGCCGCCATTCTTGGATACGGCGGTGCGGACATTGGTCGCAGTGCGGTTGCGATTGTCGCTGAGCGCTTCGATGATCAGCGAAACGCCGCCCGGGCCAAAGCCTTCGTAGCGGATTTCCTCGTAATTCTCGGTGTCGCCGCGCGACGCCTTGTCGATCGCGCGCTGGATATTGTCCTTCGGCATCGATTGCGCCTTGGCCGCATTCACCGCCATGCGCAGGCGCGGGTTCATGTCCGGATCGGGCAGGCCCATCTTGGCCGCGACCGTGATTTCGCGGCTGAGCTTCGAAAACATGCCCGACCGCTTCTTATCCTGTGCACCCTTGCGGTGCATGATGTTCTTGAATTTGGAATGGCCTGCCATCGTCAACCCTGCAACGTGATGCTTTGCGGAAATCCATTAAGGACGGGAGCGGCCCCGCTCAACACCCGCGCCCTGCCGCTCATGCCAGCCCCAGCGCGGCCTTGTACGTGTCGAGCAGCATCTCGGCTTCGTCGCGGTGGTGCTTTTCCATCTTCCGGAGCCGAACGATGGTGCGCATCGTCTTGACGTCATAACCGTTCGCCTTGGCTTCGGCGTAGACGTCCTTGATGTCGTCGGCCATTGCCTTTTTCTCTTCCTCGAGCCTTTCGATCCGCTCGATGAAAAGGCGCAGTTGGTCG
The DNA here is from genome assembly GCA_002863155.1 of Sphingomonadaceae bacterium. GTDB lineage: Bacteria > Pseudomonadota > Alphaproteobacteria > Sphingomonadales > Sphingomonadaceae > Sphingomonas. The sequence goes on from PKED01000205.1 coordinate 19,016, forward strand.
GCCGCGATGATGTCGCTCATTGATGGTGCTCCAGCAGGATTGAGCGGCGCGCTCTAGCGGCTCGAACGGCCCCGATCAATCGGCGGGAAACACCTGGCGCACGCCGCCTGCCTTCACGGTCACGCCGCCGTGCATCACGAAATCGACCTTTTCCAGCCGCGTCACGTCCGCCGTCGGATCGCCGGCCACGGCGATGATGTCGGCGGCCTTGCCGGGTTCGATCGAGCCGATCTGGTCCTTGCGGCCAAGCGCGTCGGCGGCGTCGATCGTCGCCGCGCGAATCGCGGCCACGGGGGTCATCCCGGCGCGGACCATCAGCGCGAACTCCTGCGCATTGTCGCCGTGGCGCGACACGCCGGTATCGGTCCCGAACGCGATCCTGACCCCGGCCGCGATCGCCCGGCGGTGGCTTTCGAGCGCGGCGGCGGCTGCCGCCTCGGCCTTGGGAATGGTGGCGGGGGGCAGCACCCCGGCGCGCGCCTGGGCAAGGGCGGTGACCGGTGCGATCATCGTCGGCACCAGCCATGCGCCCTTGGCCTTGAACAGCGCGATCGTCGAATCGCTGATGAAGGTGCCGTGATCGATCGTATCGACACCGGCTTCCAGCGCCGCCTCGGTCCCTTCGCGCGCATGGCTGTGCGCCGCGACCTTGCGGCCAAAGCTGTGCGCGGTGTCGATGATCGCCTTCATCTCCTCGGGCGTCATCTGCCGGCCCAGCCCACCGGCGACGTTCGACAGCACGCCTCCCGTTGCAGCGAACTTGATGACCTGCGCGCCCAGGCCGATCTGCGCGCGCACGGCGCGACGGCAGTCGTCGGGGCCGTCGCACAGGTTGATCTCGTGCGCGTGGACCGCATCGGCAAACTCTTCCGAAAGGCCATTGCCGCCGTCGCCATGCCCCCCGGTCACCGAAATCATCGTGCCCGCGTTGACGATCGTCGGCCCCTCGACCGCGCCCGAATCGATGGCGTCGCGCAGTGCCCGGATGCCGCGCGGATCGCCGCCAAGGTCGCGCACCGTCGTGAATCCGGCTTCGAGATCGGCGCGCGCATTCTTCTGCGCCTCGACCATGTCATCGAAACGGTCGCGGTTCAGCCTGCCCAGCCGCGCGCGCATCGGGTCGCCGCCAATGCCCCAGAGATGGACGTGCATGTCGATCAGCCCGGGCAGCACGAAGCGGTCCTTCAGGTCGATCACCGCAGCGCCGGCTTCGGGCGCTGCGAAACCGTCGCGTATTTCGGCGATCCTGCCGTCGCGGACGATGATCGTCGCGTTTCGCCGAGGCGCCTGGCCAGGCCGGTCGAGCAGGGTGCCGGCATGGATATAGGTGAGCTTCGGCTTCAGCTTCGGGGCCGGGGCGGGTGGGGTGGCGGCCGTCTGGGCAATGGCGGGCACCGCAATGCCGAGCGCTGCGGCCATCAGGATCGGCTTCATCATCATCCCCCCAGACTCCCCCTAAAAATCGGCCGGTCCGGTCAGCCGGTCGGCGTTATCGCTGGCGATGGGTCGCCCGTCGCGCCGCCGCCGTCAAGGGCGTCCGCGCGGCGATTGAGCGCGACGCTCGCTTCCATCCGGGCCAGTTGCTCGGGGGTCGCGGCACGCTGATGTTCGGCTTTCCAGGTCGCATAGGGCATGCCGTATACCGCCTCGCGACCCGAAGCCTGATCGATCGTGCCGCCCGATGCCTCGCTCAACCAGTCGCCCAGGCAATTGCGGCAGAACCCGGCCAGACCCATCAGATCGACATTCTGTGCGTCGGTGCGGTGCTGCAGGTGCCGCACCAGGCGCCGGAACGCGGCGGCGGCAATCGCATCGTTGATCGTTTCGATATCGGCGGCCATGGTAATCTCCTTGAGCGATGCGAGATAGTCACTAGAGGCAGCAACGCACAAGCTGAGGAGAGCGCCCTATGTCGAAAGCGATCAGCCCGAGATTGCGCAAAGTTCGCGTGCTCGCCACCCTTGGTCCCGCCAGCAGCACCCCTGAGATGATCGAGGCGCTCGTTCGTGCCGGAGCCGATGCGTTTCGCGTCAATATGAGCCATGGCGACCAGGCGGCGAAGATCCCGCTGATCGAGGCGATCCGCGGCATGGAGCGCAAGCTCGGTCGCCCCATGACGATCCTTGCCGATCTGCAGGGGCCGAAGCTGCGCGTCGGGAAGTTCGCGGGCGGCAAGGCGGTGCTCGAAAAGGGTACGACCTTCATCCTCGATCGCGATGCCACGCCTGGCGATGCGACGCGGGTCGAGCTGCCCCATCGCGAGATTTTCGAGGCGATCGAGCCCAAGGCGCGGCTGCTGCTTGACGACGGCAAGCTGGTGCTGCGGGTGGTCGATTGCGACGACGAGCGGATCGAGACGCGGGTCGAGGTCGGTGGCACGCTGTCGAACAGCAAGGGGCTGAACGTGCCCGACGTCGTGCTGCCGATGGCCGCGCTGACCGAAAAGGACCGCAGCGATCTGGCCTTCGCGCTCGACCAGAAGGTCGACTGGATCGCGCTCAGCTTTGTCCAGCGTCCCGACGATCTGGCCGAGGCGCGGCGGTTGATCCAGGGGCGAGCGGCGCTGCTCGCCAAGATCGAAAAGCCGTCGGCGATCGAGCGGCTCGAGGAAATCGTCGAGCAGTGTGACGGGGTGATGGTCGCGCGCGGCGACCTCGGCGTCGAACTGCCACCCGAAAGTGTCCCGCCGCTACAGAAGCGCATCGTCGAGGTGTCGCGGCGGCTGGGGCGCCCGGTCGTGGTCGCGACCCAGATGCTCGAATCGATGATCACCGCGCCGTCGCCGACCCGCGCCGAAGTGTCCGACGTCGCGACCGCGGTCTATGACGGGGCGGACGCGATCATGCTGTCCGCCGAAAGCGCGGCGGGCGCGTGGCCGGTCGAATCGGTCGCGATGATGAATTCGATCGCCGAGGCCGTCGAACGCGACCCGATGCATGCCGAACGTGTCCATTTCACCATCACCCGGCCCGATCCGACGACCGCCGATGCCTTGTCCGAAGCGGCCAAGAACATCGCCCAGACGGTCTCTGCCGTGGCGATCATCTGCTACACGATATCGGGGTCGACGGCGCGCAGGATCGCGCGCGAGCGTCCTTCGGTCCCGCTGCTGGTGCTGACGCCGAAGGCGGAGACCGCGCGGCGGCTGGGGCTGCTGTGGGGCGCGCATGCCGTCCATACCCGCGATGTCGAGTCGTTCGAGGAAATGGTCGCGAAGGCCAAGCGGATGGCGCTGCGCCACAAGATCGCCAAGGCGGGCGACCGGGTGATCGTGATGGCGGGCGTGCCCTTCGGGACGCCGGGTTCGACCAATGTCCTCCATGTCGTCCGCATCATCGGCGACGAACTGAAGGGCTATGGCAGCTAGCGCCGCGCACGTCGCAAGGCGATGATGCAATCGGGTTGGGGGAGTGCCGCATGATCGCGCAAGTTGTGAAGATGGCGATCGCGCTGGCGCTTCTGCCGGCTTTATGGGGCAGCAGCAGCGCCGTCCCATTTTCAGCCCCGGATGCGGCGGTTTCGGCCGCCGGCGAGGCGCGCGCCCACTGGCTCGCGCGCGATCTGATCGCCTGGAACGCGCCCGGTGGCGAGGCGATCGTGCTGCTGACCGATCGGCCCGGCGTCGATGGGGGCGCAGCGGCATCGCACCCGCTCCAGCGGATCGGCACCGTCGATGATCGCTCGGTGCCGGGCGTGCCGCATCTGCGGGGCATGCCGCTCTATCGCATCGCCGGTGCGTCACGGGCCGAGGCACGTGCCTGGCTGAAGGGGCGCGTCCGCGTCGCGAGCGTGACGCGGGATGGCGGCATCGTCGCAGAAACGGGCGTGCAGATCGGCGGCGTGCTCGACGATCTCTACGCCAACGATGCTCGGCTCGGCGTCCATTTCGACCGTGGTACGCCGACGATCGCGCTCTGGGCACCGACCGCGCGCAAGGTGCGGCTGTTGCTGTTCGACGGCCCGAGCGGCGCGCCGGTCGCCACGTCCGACATGGTTGAAGACCCGGCGACGGGCGTCTGGCGGATCACCGGCGCGGCGGACTGGAACCGGCGCTATTATCTGTTCGAGGTCGACGTCTTCGTGCCCACGCTGGGTCGCGTCGTCACCAATCGCGTCACCGATCCCTATTCGCTCAACCTGTCGACCGACAGCGAGCGATCGCAGATCGTCAATCTCGACGATCCCGATCTCCAGCCGACCGGGTGGCGCCGCTTTGCGCGGGCACTGCCCGAAGCGCCCGAGGATATCGTCATATCGGAACTGCATGTCCGTGACTTCTCGATCGGCGATGCGACCGTGCCGGTGTCGCACCGCGGCACCTATCTGGCCTTCGCCGACGTCACATCAGCGGGGATGCGACACCTGAAGCGAATGGCGAAGGCCGGGCTGTCGCACATCCATCTGCTGCCGACCTATGACTGCGCGACCGTGCCCGAGGACCGCCGCCGCCAGAAATCGCCGCCGGTGCTGTCGGCATTCGGCCCGGCCAGCGAGCGCCAGCAGGCGGCGATTGCGAAGATCCGCGACAGCGACGGCTATAACTGGTGCTACGATCCGTTCCACTACATCGCGCCCGAGGGCAGCTATGCGACCAGCGCCGACGGCACGGCGCGGATCGTCGAGTTCCGACGGATGGTGTTGGCGCTGGGCCAAAGCGACCTCGCGGTCGTGCTCGATGTCGTGTTCAATCATACCAGCGCGGCCGGCCAGGCACGAACCTCGGTGCTCGATCGCATCGTTCCCGGTTATTACCAGCGGCTCGACGAGAAGGGGGCGGTTGCGACCAGCACCTGCTGCGCCAACACCGCCAGCGAGCGGGCGATGATGCAGAAGCTGATGATCGACGCGATGTTGATCTGGGCGCGCGATTACAAGGTCGGCGGGTTTCGTTTCGACCTGATGGGTCATCACAGCCGGGCGACGATCCTGGCGATCCGCGACCGACTGCGCACGCTCACCCTCGCCCGCGACGGAGTCGATGGCGCACATCTCTATCTCTACGGCGAAGGCTGGAACTTCGGCGAAATCGCAAACGACGCCCGTTTCGTCCAGGCGACGCAGCGCCATATGGGCGAGGGCACCGGGGTGGGTACGTTCAACGACTATTTCCGCGATGCCATACGCGGCGGCGGCTATTCGGACAGCGGGCTGGGGATCGTCCGATCGCAGGGCTTCGCCAATGGGCTGTTCACCGCGCCCAATGCGGAGAACAAGGGATCGGGAGTCGAGCGCGCTGCGCTGCTCGAGCTGAGCGACCGGATCCGGATCGGGCTGGCGGGCAGCGTCGGCGATTTCAGCCTGACGATGCGCGACGGCAGCGTGCGGCGTGCGGGCGCGGTGGCTCCCGGTGGCGGCAACCCGCTCGGCTATGTCTCCGACCCCCAGGAAACGATCAACTATGCCGAGGCGCACGACAACGAAACGCTGTTTGACATCAACGCCTATAAGCTGCCGCGCACGACCAGCCGCGAAGATCGGATGCGCGCGCAGAACCTCGCTGCTTCGCTAATCCTGCTCGCGCAAGGCGTGCCGTTTCTTCACGCCGGGCAGGAATTGCTGCGCTCAAAGTCGCTCGACCGCAATTCGCATGATTCGGGCGACTGGTTCAATCTGCTCGACTACAGCATGCGGTCGAACGGCTGGGGTCGCGGGCTGCCGCTTCAGGGCGATAACGCCGCCAATTGGCCGGTCCAGCGCCTGTTGCTCGCTGATCGCCGGATCGCGGTGGGTCCGGCCGAGATCGCCGGGGCGGAGGCCCATGTCCGCGAGATGCTGGCGATCCGCCGGTCGTCGCCGCTGTTCCGGCTGCGCACTGCCGCCGAGATCACTAAGCGGCTGCATTTCCACAATGTCGGTCCGACGCAGGAGCCCGGGCTGATCGTGATGAGCCTGGACGGTGACGATGGTGCCGAGTTGGTCGTGATGTTCAACGCGACCCGAAAGCCGATCCGCTTTGCGTTCCCGGCACGAGGCGATTTCCGCCTTCATCCGGTCCAGCAGGCTTCCGCCGACCGCCGCGTCCGCACCGCAAGCTACCGCGACGGCGCTTTCCACGCGCCCGCGCTGACGACGGCGGTGTTCGTGGCGCAGCCCCGCTAACCCTGCTCGCCGATACCGATGAAATGGATGCCCCGTGAGGATTCGAACCTCAATTAACGGAGTCAGAGTCCGTGGTCTTACCTTTAGACGACGGGGCAACGCTGGGGCGGGGCAATAGGCGGCGCTCCTGCCGCTGTCAACGCGGGGCCGCGCTTGCCGCGCGCGGCGGGGTGAGCTATCCTTGCGCCCAAGCATCGGTGGAGGGACAAACCTCGGACCGAACCTGATTGTGGTGAGACGGCATGGGGGACCAATCGGCCCAGGCGCCGGTGGGACGTGGCAATCGCCAGGTCGGCGCGGCGCCCCAGCAAACGACCCGACCGCGCTGGCCCGAGTCGCGCCACTATGCGGCGCTCGACCTTGGCACCAACAACTGCCGTCTGCTGATCGCCCGGCCGGCCGGATCGGGCTTTGCCGTCGTCGACGCCTTTTCGCGGATCGTCCGGCTCGGCGAAGGGCTGGCAGCGACCGGACGGCTGAGCGACGCCGCGATCGACCGCACGCTGGCCGCGCTCGCGATCTGCGCCGATAAGCTCCGCCGCCGCAACGTCGTGCTCGCGCGATCGGTCGCGACCGAGGCGTGTCGCCGGGCCTCGAACGGCGCGGCGTTCATCGAGCGCGCCTATCGCGAAACGGGGATCGCGCTCGACATCATCAGCGCCGAGGAGGAGGCGCGGCTGGCGGTGCTCGGCTGCCATATCCTGCTCGAGCCGGGGGACGATCCCGCGCTGGTATTCGATATCGGCGGCGGATCGACCGAACTGGTGCTCGTCGACACACGCACTACCGTGCCGACGGTGCTCGACTGGCACAGCGCTCCCTGGGGTGTCGTGTCGCTGACCGAGAGCACCGGCACGGGCGAGGGGCCCGACGCACGCGCGGCGATCTATGCGCGGATGCGGAGCCTGGTGCGCGACAGCATGGCGGATTTCGCCGCACGCCTGCCGCGCGGCATCCGCCAGCCCCGGCTGCTCGGTACATCGGGTACGGTGACGACGCTGGCCAGCGTCCATCTCGGGCTCGACCGCTATGACCGGTCGGCGATCGACGGCCTGATCGTCCCGGCGGAGGCGATGCGGGCGATCAGCGCCGATCTTGCCGGCAAATCGATCGCCGAGCGGGCCAAGCTGCCATGTATCGGCACCGAGCGCGCCGATCTGGTGGTTGCCGGCTGCGCGATCCTGGAGACGATTCTCGACCTGTGGCCTGCCGAACGGCTGGGCGTCGCCGATCGGGGTATCCGCGAAGGCATTTTGCGGCGACTGATGAATGGGCCTGCGGCGTGATGCCGGGCAACGTCCCAAGGGCATCGGCATGAGCCGTGGCGGATCGGGCGGGCGGACCCGCGTGCGCACTGCGCGCGGCCGATCGCCGCAGTCGACCCGCTGGCTCGAACGCCAGCTCAACGACCCCTATGTCAAGCGCGCGAAGGCCGAGGGCTATCGCAGCCGCGCCGCCTATAAGCTGATCGAGCTCGACGAGCGGTTCCGGTTCCTGAAAGGGGTGAGCCGGGTCGTCGATCTCGGCATCGCACCCGGCGGCTGGACGCAGGTGGTGCGCAAGCAGGTGCCGTCGGCGCGGGTGGTCGGCATCGACCTGCTGCCGGTCGATCCGATCGACGGCGTGGCGATCTTCCAGCTCGATTTCAACGATGCGCGCGCACCCGACCTACTGATCGAGGCACTGGACGGGCCAGCCGATCTGGTGCTGTCGGACATGGCCGCGAACACGGTCGGCCACCCGCAGACCGACCATCTGCGCACGATGGGGCTGGTCGAGAACGCGGCCGCCTTTGCCTATGATGTGCTGCGGCCGGGCGGCGCCTTTGTCGCCAAGGTGCTGGCAGGCGGTGCCGACAGCGATCTCGTCGCCGAGCTCAAGCGCAATTTCGCCACCGTCAAGCATGCCAAGCCGCCCGCCAGCCGCAAGGATTCGAGCGAATGGTATGTGGTCGCCCAGGGCTTCAAGGGTCGCTCCGCGGACCCGCATAGCTGATCCGCACCGATTGAGACCGGACTTTATCCGTCGTAATCGCCGCCCAGATTCTGGTTGCGCGGCGGGGCGGCGGCGGTCAGGCGCAGTGCCTCTGCCGATGCCGACAGCGATCCAATTTCGTCCGGCGCATCGTCGTCGTCGATCTGGACGCGCTGGAGGCTCTGCACCAGTGCTTCTTCGAGATGCGGCGGGCGCACGGTTTCCTCGGCAATCTCGCGCAGCGCGACGACCGGGTTCTTGTCGCGGTCACGGTCGATCGTCAGTTCGGCGCCGCCCGAAATCTGCCGCGCGCGCTGGGCTGCCAGCAGCACGAGATCGAAACGGTTCGGAATCTTGTCGACGCAATCTTCGACGGTAACGCGCGCCATCGCACATCCTTATCTGGGTGGCCTGTCTGTCCGGAAGCGGCTGCATCTAGGCCCGGCGGCCGGGCGAGTCAAGAAAAGCGGCGTTCAGCAATTGTGCATAGCCCTGACCGGCAAAGGGCTTGCGCCGGCGCACCGACCACGTAAGCGGGGGGCATGAATAAGCGGGTCGGCCAGATTGCGGTGATCTTCCTGTCGGTCCGCGTCGATCAGGGTGCCGACGGCTATGCCGAGGCGGCCGAGGCGATGGACCGGCTCGCGGCGCGCCAGCCCGGCTATTGCGGGATGGAATCGGCGCGCGGGGCAGACCGGCTCGGGATCACAGTGAGCTATTGGGCCGATGAAGCCACCGCCAAGGCGTGGCGCGACAATCCCGAACACCGTGCCGCCCGCGACGCCGGCAGGGCGCGCTGGTATGAAAGCTATGAACTAGTCGTCGCCAAGGTGACGCGCGATTACGAATGGCAACGGGCATGAGCGGCGCCAGCCGCGTCGATCGTGATTTCGCCCTGTTGTTCATGGTGATGCTGACGATCGCAGCAGGCAATACCGCGTTGCAATCGGTGTTGCCCGCGCTTGGCCGGTCATTGAAAGTGCCCGACAGCGGCGTCGCGGCGGCCTTTTCGGTATCGGCGTTGCTGTGGGTGATCGCCGCGCCCTTCTGGGCCGGGCGATCCGATCGGCAGGGGCGCCGGTCGATGATCCTGCTCGGCATGTCGGGCTTTGTCGTCTCGCTCGCGCTGTGCGGCATTTTCCTGGCGGCGGGGATCAATGGATGGATCAGCGGCCCGGCGGCCTTCGTCGCCTTTATCGGCGGTCGCCTTGTCTATGGGATTTTCGGATCGGCCGCGCCGCCGGCTGTCCAGGCGCTGGTTGCAGGGCGCACGACGCGGGCGGAACGGACCAAGGCGCTGACGTTGATCGGGTCGGCATTCGGGCTGGGCACGATCCTGGGGCCGGCGGTGGCGCCCTATCTGGTGCTCGGCAGCATCGGCGGCATCGAGGTGGGGCTGGCCGGTCCCGCCTTTATCGGCGCGCTGTTCGGGCTGGCGATGGTGATCGCGGTGCGGCGGATGTTGGCCGATGATCGCGGGATGGCGGAGGGGCAGGGTGCGGCAACCGCCTATCCGTCGATCGGCGGCCAATCGAGCGGGGCCAGCATCACTGCGGCGACCGCCAGCCGGATCGAAAAGGTCGGCTATTTCGACCCGCGCATCCGGGGCTGGATGATCGCGGGGCTGGTGATGGGGCATGCCCAGGCGATGACCGGCCAGACGATCGGTTTCCTGGTGATCGACCGGCTGCACCTTGCGCCGGTCGCCGCACTTCAGCCGACGGGCCTGGTGCTGATTTTGGGGGCGAGTGCGGCGCTGCTGGTGCAATGGGGGCTGATCCCGCTGCTCAATCTCGACCCGCGCCGGCTGATCCTGTTCGGGCTGGTCGCCGCCGCCGTCGGTACTTTCCTGACCGGGATGGCCACCTCGCTCTACGGCATCGCGCTGGCCTATGCGCTTGCCTCGGCCGGCTTCGGCTTCACCCGGCCCGGCTTCACCGCCGGATCGTCGCTGGCGGTCGGACCGGGCGGGCAGGGCTCGGTCGCCGGCAAGGTGACGTCGATCAACGGCGCGTCGTTCGTGCTCGGCCCGTCGATCGGGGTGGGCTTGTACGAAATCTACAAGCCATTTCCCTATCTGGTCGCCGCTGCCGCGCTGGTGCTGATGTTCGGCTATGCCTGGGTCGCGCTTCGCAGCCCTAGCCGCTCGGCGTCGAACGAGGACGAAGCTGACCCGGCGATATGAAGCCGAGCGGCTGTAGCGCGGCCGCCTGCTGCTTCAGCTTTGCCGCCATCTGCGCGTAATCGGCCTCCATTTCCGGCGTCACCGAGGCGCGCGAATCCGCAAGCGCGGTCTCGAAATGCGCGCGGGTCACCTGCGGCGTGTCGAGCGATTGGCGAAGCGCCGCAAGCCCGGCACGGCGGACCAGATCCTCCAGATCGGCGCCCGAATAGTGATCGGTCCGTCCCGCGAGATCGTCGAGATCGACGTCGTCGGCGAGCGGCATCTTCGCGGTCTGGATGCCCAGGATTCGCGCACGACCCGCGCGATCGGGAACCGAGACGTAGATCAACTCGTCGAACCGGCCAGGGCGGAGCAGGGCCGGGTCGATCAGGTTGGGCCGGTTGGTCGCGCCGATCACCACCACCGACTGGAGTTCCTCCAGCCCGTCCATCTCGGCAAGGATGGTGTTGACGACGCGCTCGGTCACCTGCGGTTCGCCCATCCCGCCGCCGCGCGCCGGCACCAGCGAGTCGAGCTCGTCGATAAAGATGACGCAGGGCGCAACCTGGCGAGCGCGCGCGAACAACTTGGCGATCTGCTGCTCGCTTTCGCCATACCATTTGCTCAGCAGGTCGGATGACTTGGTGGCGATGAAATTGGCCTGCGCCTCGCGCGCGACGGCTTTTGCCAGCAGGGTCTTGCCCGTGCCGGGCGGGCCATAGAGCAGAAAGCCCTTGGCCGGCCGGATGCCGAGCCGCCGGAACGCATCGGGGTCCTTGAGCGGCAATTCGACGCCTTCGCGCAGCTTCTCGCGTGCCTCGTCGAGTCCGCCGACATCGTCCCAGCGCACGCTCGGCGCCTGCACCATCACTTCGCGCATGGCCGAGGGCTGGACGCGCTTGATCGCGCCGGTGAAGTCCTCGCGCGTCACCGACAGGTCGTCGAGCACTTCGGGCGGGATCGTGCCTTCGCCCAGGTTCAGCCGCGGCATGATCCGCCGCACGGCCTCGATCGCGGCTTCGCGGGTAAGCGCCGCCAGATCGGCACCGACAAAGCCATAGGTCATCCGCGACAGTTCATCGAGGTCGACCCGGTCGCCGAGCGGCATGCCGCGCGTATGGATGCCCAGAATCTCGCGCCGCCCGCGTTCGTCGGGCACGCCGACGATGATTTCGCGGTCGAAGCGGCCGGGACGGCGCAGTGCCTCGTCGATCGCCTCGGGCCGGTTGGTGGCGGCGATCACGACGAGATTGGCGCGCGCCTCCAGCCCGTCCATCAGCGTCAGCAGCTGCGCGACCAGCCGCTTTTCGGCCTCGCCCGACACCTGGCCACGCTTCGGCGCGATCGAATCGATCTCGTCGATGAAGACGATCGACGGCGCCGCCTTGGTCGCCTGTTCGAACACGTCGCGCAGCCGCTTTTCGGATTCGCCATAGGCGGCGCCCATGATTTCGGGGCCGTTGATGAGGAAGAAATTCGCGTCGCTTTCATTGGCGACGGCGCGGGCAAGCCGGGTCTTGCCGGTCCCCGGCGGGCCATGGAGCAGCACGCCCTTGGGCGGATCGACGCCCAGCCGCTGGAACAGCTCGGGGTAGCGCAGCGGCAGCTCGACCATTTCGCGAAGCTGGTCGATCGTCGGCCCCATCCCACCGATATCGTCATAGGTCACATCCGCGCGGCGCGATTCGGTCGGCTCTTCATATTCCGCGCGCAGCTCGATCTCGGTCGTCTCGTCGATATGGACAACGCCCTTGGGCGCGGTGCTGATCACCACCAGCCGCACTTCCTGAAGCGCGTAGGCCGGCGCGTTGAGCATCTGGCGCAACTGCGGCGGCATATTGTCGACCCGCTGTTGGCCCGCAGTCGCAACGACGTCGCCCTGGGTGAGCGGGCGCCCGATAAAGTTCCGCTGCAGCGCCGCGCCCGATCCCTGGAGCCGCAGATTTTGCTGGGCAGGGGCAAAGACGACGCGCGTCGCGGGTTTGGACTCCACCTTGCGGACGATGGCGAACTCGCCCGAACCGACGCCTGCATTGGCCCGCTGGAGCCCGTCGATCCGCAGAATCTCGAGCCCTTCGTCCTCGGCATAAGGCGCGACGACGCGCGCGGGCGTGCTGCGCTTGCCGACGATTTCGATCACATCGCCCTCGGCCAGGCCAAGCGCCGCCATCAACGCGCGCGGGATGTGGGCCAGGCCGCGTCCGCTGTCTTCGGGCCGCGCATTGGCCACCTGAAGTTTGCGGGGCGCCGTTTCGCTGTCGGCCATGATGTCCTGCTCCCTTGTCGCAACGTCAAGCGCGCGAGATAGGGCGGCGGTTCCGATTCTGCGAGTCGGACGGCGCGGAATCGAAACGAACGAAAAAAAGAGCCGGCCCCGCAAAGGACCGGCTCATGAAAGTTTTTAGGAGAGGATGCCTGAAAGGCCCTTCTTATGTGCGCTGCAACATAAGCCTTCGCAAGTGCGAAAAAGAAAACAGCGGTTGCGCCTGATGCAATCGTGGCTGGCCTTTGTCGCACCGACAATGTTAGCTTCTCCCATTGCCGCACCGCACCAGACCGATCGAGCCGGGGGAGACAGATGCGCCGATTGCCGCCGTTGACCGCGATTGAGGCGGTCGTCCAGGTCGCCCGGCTGGGATCGGTGAAGGCGGCGGCGCAGGAACTCGCGCTGTCGGCACCTGCGCTCAGCCGCCGCGTCCAGTCGCTCGAACGGTTCATTGGTCGCCCGCTGTTCGACCGGCGGCACCAGGCGATGGCGCTCAATGCCGATGGCGAGCGGCTGATCGCCCAGATCTCGCCGGCGATCGACATGCTCGCCGACGCGGTCGAAGCCCTGACCAGCGCCACCGACGTGCAGCGTCTGCGGCTCGGCGTCCTGCCGCTTTTCGCTTCGCAACGCCTGTTCCCGCGTCTCGCTGAACTCCGCGTGCGGCATCCCGAACTTCATCTCGACATCGACACCGGCGGCCAGGGCGTGATGCGGCTGGGCGAGGGCCTTGATGCAGCGATCGTGCTTGCCCGCGATATCGAGCCGGCGCTTTACGCCCGTCGGCTCGACCGCAACCGCATCCTCGTCATCGGCAGCCGGACGATGACCGAAGGGCCGGACCCGATCGTCGAACCTGCGCAGCTTGAGCAGGTGACCGCGCTCGTCCACCGCGACATGCCCGATACCTTTGCCGCGTGGTGCCAGGCCGCCGGGCTCGGCGCGATCGAACCGCTTGCGGTCGACCATTTCGATTCGGGCGCGCTGATGCTGGAGGCCGCCGCACAGGGTCTGGGCGTCGCCTTCATGCACGAAAGCCATTTCCAGGACGCGCATGACGACCGGCTGGCGAAGCTGTTCGATATCAGCGTCGAAAGCCCGTACAGCTACTGGTTCGTCTGTCGCCCGCGCGCGCTGATGCAGCGCCCGGTCAAGCTGTTCCACGACTGGCTGATCGAAAGCCTGGCATCTTGATTTGCATCAATATGTTCTTGAACTGGCATTAACCAGTCGGACATTCTTCGCTGCCATTGGATAGCCAGCTTCCTATCGAAGGGCTTCCGATGTTTAAGTTGCTGAACTCCTTCCGTGCCTCGCAGCGCGGCGCCACCGCGATCGAATATGGATTGATCGCGGCATTGATCGCGGTTGCCGCCATTGCCGCCATGGGCGGGCTCGGCAATCGCCTCAAGACCACCTTCACGAACGTGTCGAGCAACATGAAGGCGAGCTGAAAGGCTCGCCTTCGCGCTCAGCTTGCGCGGGCGCTGACGATCTTGCCGGGGTCACGCGGCGGCTCGCCCTTGGGCAGCGCGTCGACATGCTCCATCCCGTCGATCACTTCGCCCCAGACGGTGTACTGGCCGTCGAGGAACGTCGCGTCGTCGAGGCAGATGAAGAACTGGCTGTTCGCGCTGTTCGGATCGTTGGTGCGTGCCATTGAACAAACGCCGCGGACATGCGGCTCGCGGCTGAATTCGGCCTTCAGATTGGGAAGCTTCGATCCGCCGGTCCCGCGCCCGGTGGGGTCGCCGCCCTGCGCCATGAAGCCTGCGATCACGCGGTGGAACACGACCCCGTCGTAAAAGCCCTCATTGGCCAGGGTGGCGATCCGATCGACATGGCCGGGCGCCAGATCGGGGCGCAGCCGGATCGTCACGTCGCCGCCGTCGAGCGTCATCACCAGCGTGGAGAAGGTATCGGTCATCAACAGGTGTCCTTTGCAGTGTCGACGCGCGCCCTAGCCAAGCCGCCGCCCGCTGGCAAATGATTGGCAATGCCGCCAAGGCCGCGCTAAGGCGCCGGACAGGCGTTCGGGCGGGAGGTGCGTGATGAGCGAGACCGAACTCGGCGGCACCGGCGGCGCGCAAGTCGCCGACAGCAAGCAGCTCGACGAGGACGACCGGCTGAAGCCCGAATTCGTCCGCGCCGTGCTCGACGCCGTTTATGATGGCGTGCCCGAGAGCGCACGCACGCTGGTGGAGCCGCTCCACCCCGCCGACATCGCCGACCTGTTCGAACTGCTGCCGGCCGAGGCGCGCACCGAACTGGCCAAGTCGATCACCGACCTGCTCGACGGCGACGTGTTCGCCGAGATGAACGACTATGTCCGCGAGGAGCTGCTCGACTCGCTGAGCGCGAGCGAAGTCGCCGACATCGCCTCCGAACTCGATACCGACGATGCAGTCGCGATCATCGAGGACATGGACGCCGCCGATCAGCGCGAAGTGCTGCGCGCGCTCGATCCCGACGACCGTGCGGCGATCGAGGAAGCGCTGTCCTATCCCGAGGAGTCGGCCGGTCGCCTGATGCAGCGCGAGCTGATCGCTGTGCCCGAGCATTGGAGCGTCGGCGACGTGCTCGATTATCTGCGCGGCAATGACGAGCTGACCACCGATTTCTGGGAAGTCTTCGTCGTCGATCCGGCGCACAAGCCGATCGGATCGTGCCATTTGTCGTGGATCATGCGCACGCCGCGGTCGGTATCGATCGGCGACGTCATGCAGCGCGAACAGACGCTGATCCCGGTCGACATGGACCAGGAGGAAGTCGCGCTGCGCTTCCAGAAATATGCGCTGATCTCGGCCGCCGTCGTCGATACGAGCGGCCGGCTGGTCGGCATGATCACGGTCGACGACATTGTCCACATCATCAGCCAGGAAGCGGGCGAAGACATATTGCGGCTGTCGGGCGCAGGCGACGGCGACATCAACGAACCCGTGCTCGACAGCTACAAGGCGCGCGTCCGCTGGCTGATCTCCAACCTGTTCACCGCGCTCCTCGCCTCGTCGATCATCGCGCTGTTCGAAGGCACGATCGCAAAGATGGTCGCGCTCGCCACGCTGATGCCGATCGTCGCCGGCGTCGGCGGCAATGCGGGCACGCAGACCATGGCGGTGACGGTGCGCGCGCTCGCGACCAACCAGCTGACCCGCTCGAACACCTGGCGATCGGTGCGGCGCGAACTGCGCGTCGCGATCCTCAACGGCGGGACGGTCGCGGTGGTGATCGGGATTGGCGTGGCGACCGTTTTCGGCAATCCGCATCTGGGCGGCGTGATCGCCGCCGCCATGCTGACCAACATCGTCGTTGCCGGGCTGGCGGGCGTGATGGTGCCGGTCACGCTCGAGCGGATGGGTGCGGATCCGGCCGTGGCATCGTCGATCTTCGTCACCATGACGACCGATTCGATGGGCTTTTTCGCCTTTCTGGGCCTTGCGAGCGCGACGGGCCTGGTCGGCTGACTTGACGCCGGGGACCGCGCGCCCAACTCAGGGCGCATGCTCCATCTCACCAAGGTCGCATTTGGCGCGCAAGGCGTCGACCATCTCGCCGAACGGCTTGCGGCGCGCGCAGCGGCGGGGCCGCTGTTCCTGACCACGCGCTATCTGCCGAAACGCCATGCGGAGATTGCGGGGCCGGATGCCGATGGCGGATCGCTTTACTGGATCCTCAAGCACCAGCTGGTCGCGCGGTCGCCCATTCTCGGTTTTGGCGACGCGCCGGAGGGCAAGGTGGCGATCCTGATCGGCCTGCCGCTGGTCGCGGTGCGCCCGATGCCGAAGCGCGCGCATCAGGGATGGCGTTATCTCGCCGCCGCCGACGCCCCCGCCGATCTGGCGGTGGGTGAGCGCGGCGAGACGCTGCCTGCCGGGCTCGCCCGCGAGCTTGCCGCGCTGGCGCTGCTTTAAGGATGCTCGACCCTAGAAGCGGAAGCGGACCGTCGCGCGGCCGTTGAGCGGTGCCCCGGTCGAGATGTTATTGTCGTTATGCGCCGTCGGGAAATAGCCCGCGTCGAACAGATTCTCGATATTGACCTGCAATTCGACCTGCTTGGTCAGCTTGTAATAAAGCGCCGCGTCGACGCGCGCATAGCCGGGCAGTGTCACGGCATTGCTGATCGAGGTGAAGCGATCGGAGAAATAGCTGACGCCGGCGCCGATGCCGAAGCGCGATGTGGCGTTATAGCGGGTGAAGGCGGAAAAACTGTGTTCGGGCACCAGCGCGACGCGGCGGCCGGCGGGTGCCGCCGCGGTCGTCTCGACGATGCGCGCATCCTGGTAGCTGTAGCCCAGGCTCAGCTGCCACGCCGAGGTGATGGCGCCGCGTGCCTCGATTTCGACCCCGCGGCTGCGCTGCGCGCCGGTGAGCACCGTCGTCCCCGCTACCGGCCCCGGCGCACGAGTGTTGGTACGATCGAGTTGGTAGATGTTGGCAGCGACGAGCAGCCCGGCTCGCGGCTCCCATTTCGCACCGACTTCGTAATTGTCGAACTTTTCGGGCTGGAGCGCGGCGGTCGTCACGTCGAGCGTGGTGAACTGGTCGCCCGACTGCGGCAGGTAGGAGCGGGCATAGCTTCCATAAAGCGATACCGTGCCGACCGGATGCACGACGAGCCCCGCGCGCGGCGACCAGAGCGCGTCTTCGCGGACAAAACGATCGCCGGTCAATCGGTTGAGAACATTAAGACTGAACCGATCATGGCGCACGCCGAGAAGCAATTCGACCGGGCCGATCTTGATCTGATCCTGGACATAGCCGGCATAGATGTCGGCATAGCTGACAGTGTTGCGTCCGCCCGTCCCTGCGCGGAACACGACCGGGGGCACGGCGATCGGATCCGCGAGCGGGACGGTGACGGTCAGTCCGCCGTTGGTCGCACCCGCGACGCCGTCGAAAAAGCCGTTGAGCCGGCCCGATGCCGAATGCTGGGTGCCGAATTCGAACCCGGCAAGAATGGTGTGGCCGATGGCGCCGGTCCGCCCGCGCCAGACGAGATCGGTCTGGCTGAGCAGGTTCTCGCGGAAGATGAATTCCCGGTAAGCCTGGACCGGCACGCGACCCGCCTCCACTGCGCCCGAGGCGAAGACGTTGCGGTAATATTTGTCGTAATCGCCGTAGAGCAGCCGCCCGGTGATGCTGAGCGCGTCGGACAGGCGATGCTCGACCGTCGCGCGCGCGACATTGCCGGTGAACTGGGTCCGGTTGATGCCGGGCACGCCGAAGAAGGTGTCGCGAAATCCCGCCAGCGGCCGCCCGCCGAGCGACGGAATGCCGCGATCGGTCACGCGGTCGTCATCGTCATATTCGTATGACAGGGTGAAGGCGGTGCGGTCGTCCGCGAACCATTTCACGACCGGGTTCACGGCGGTCACATGCCCGCCATAGACCTGGCGGTGGTTGGCGAATTCCTCGCGCACGGCATTGATGCGCGCCGCGACCGTGTCGCTTAGCCGGAAATTGACGTCGCCATCGACATACCAAGCGCCGAAGCTGTCGACCGAGGCCGACGCGCCGCCGAAAGTGACAAGGCCCGGCGTCTTCGTCACGCGATTGATGATGCCGCCGCCGCCCCCGCGCCCGAAAGTGAGCGCATTCGGCCCGCGTAGCACCTCGAGCCGGTCGAGATTGTAGAGCGGGCGGTAATATTGGACGTCGTCGCGCAGGCCGTCGACAAAGAAATCGGCGGTTGAGTTATTCCCGCGCAGGACGATCTGGTCGCGATTGCCTTCACCCTGCGCAGCGATGGCGCCGGGCACGAAGCGCAAAGCGTCGCTGATCGAGCGGATCGCCTGATCGTCGATCTGCTGGCGCTCGATCGAGGTGATCGCCTGCGGGATGTCCTTGATCGGCGTCGATGTGCGTGTGGCGCTGCTCGTCGCCGGCGTCGCATAGCTGTCGCGCTGCGCGGTCACGACCACGTCGGTGCGATCCGCCTCTGCCTCCGCGACCCGCTCGGCGGGCTCGTTCGGCGCCGTCGCACCCGCCGCGATCGGCTCGGCAACGAGCAATCCCGCCACGCTGGCGAGCAGGAAAGTTCGGTTCAGTCGCATAAGTCCTCCAGTTGCCAACCGAGTTATTGCGACTCATTCTCACTGTCAACGCTAATGCGAGTGACTCTCAATATTAACTTGGGCCATCAGCCACGATCGTAACGCGCTGGCGAGGTTGGGCGGATCGTCGACCGCGATGCGTAGAGCGTCGATCTGGGCGATCAGCGCCGACAAGGGCAGTCTGCGCGCTACCGCTTCCCGCTCCAGCGCCGCCCAGAATATCGGCTCCAGGCTGATCGATGTCGCGTGCCCGGCAATCGTCACCGATCGCTTGACGGGGCCAGCAAAGCCGCCTGGCGGGGGGTTGACGCAGCCCGTCGTCAACGCGGCGCGGTATCGAACAGCCCCGCCAGCTGTTCGATCATCGTCCCGCCGAGTTGGTCGGCGTCCATGATCGTGACGGCGCGGCTGTAATAGCGGGTGACATCGTGTCCGATGCCGATCGCGCAAAGTTCAACGGGGGATCGGGTCTCGATCCAGCCGATCACCTGGCGCAGATGGCGTTCGAGATAGCTGCCCGAATTGACCGACAGCGTCGAATCGTCGACCGGCGCGCCGTCCGAAATCACCATCAGGATCTTGCGATCCTCGCGCCGCGCGATCAGCCGCGCATGCGCCCACAACAACGCCTCGCCGTCGATATTTTCCTTCAGCAGCCCCTCGCGCATCATCAGCCCGAGATTGGGCTTGGCACGCCGCCACGGCTCGTCGGCCTGCTTGTAGAGGATGTGGCGGATGTCGTTGAGCCGCCCCGGCTGCGGCGGCCGTCCCGCGGCGAGCCATGATTCGCGCGCCTGACCGCCCTTCCACGCGCGCGTCGTGAAGCCCAGGATCTCGGTCTTCACCCCGCAGCGTTCGAGCGTGCGCGCAAGGATATCGGCGCTGATCGCCGCGATCGAAATCGGTCGCCCGCGCATCGAGCCCGAGTTGTCGATCAGCAGCGTGACGACGGTATCCTTGAACTCGGTGTCGCGCTCGATCTTGTACGACAGCGACTGCATCGGGTTGACGATCACCCGGGCGAGGCGCGCGGCATCGAGCAGCCCTTCGTCCTGGTCGAAATCCCAGCTGCGGTTCTGCTGCGCCATCAGCCGTCGCTGGAGCCGGTTGGCGAGCTTGGTCACCGCGCCCTGCAGATGGACGAGCTGCTGGTCGAGATAGGCGCGAAGCCGGGCGAGTTCCTCGGCATCGCACAGCTCGGTCGCGGCGATTTCCTCGTCGAAGCTTGTGGTCCAGGCCTTGTATTCGAACTGCGGCGTCAGGTCGTTGAACGGGCGGTTCGGCCGCACCGGCATCATCCCGTCCTCGCCCTCGTCGCCGGGTTCGCCATCGGCTTCGTCGAAGCTGTCGTCGCTCTGCTGGCTCGATTCGCCTTCCTGCTGTTCGGTGTCGCTGGTTTCGCCGCGCTGCTCGACCTGGCCGTCACCCAGGTCGCCGGCGTCGTCGCTCGGATCGCCTTCGTCCTGCTGCTGCTCGTCCTGACCTTCGTCCTCACTGCCGCCTTCGTCGGCTTCGTCGGGCAGCAAGTCGCCCTCGACGAGCTCGAGATCCTGGAGCAGCTTCATCGACAATTGCGCGAACGCCGCCTGATCGTCGATCGCGAGTCCCAGCGCGTCGAGATCGCTGCCGGCTCGCTCCTCGATCCAGTCACGCACCAGCGCAAGGCCGGCAGCCGCGCCGGCGGGTGCCTCCTGCCCGGTCAGCCGCTCGCGCACGATCAGGCTGACGGCGGTCGACAGCGGCACTTCATCGGCCGACCGCGCGCGCGCGATCGGGTCGGCCCGCATCCGCACGCCGAGCGCGGTTTCGAGATTGTCGGTGATTCCGCGATAGCCGCGCGACCCGAGTGCTTCCACCCGCGCGCTCTCGACCGCGTCGAACACTGCCCGCGCAACCGCTTCCTGTGGCGCGCCCTTCAGGTGCAGCGCGGTATCGTGGTGGCGCAGCCGCAGCGCGAACCCGTCGGCAAAGCCGCGCGCCTCCGCCACCTGCTCAGGCGGTAGGCCGCGTGCGGGCATCGGCACCTTGATGTGCTTGCCCGACTGCGCCGGCGCGTCGGCGGTATAGGCGAGCTCGATCTCGGGCTCATCGGCCAGCGCGCGCGCCGCCCCGCCAAGCACGGCCTTGAAGCGGTCTAAAGGGGTCTCGGTCGCCATCGTGCGCAAGGCTATAGCGGCGGCGGGACCGGAAAAGAAAGTGGTGGCGCGTGACGTACGGCGCATCGGCCGGCTCCCCGGCCGATGCGCCACCGCTTCACTGTGGGCGGGTCACTTCACGTCGATGAACGGCAGCGGCCCGTTGCCGCCGACATAGCCGGGCAGCCTGCCATCCCATTTCTCGACCGCGCGCAGCTTGACGATCTCCGGGTTAGTGCGGATCGCCTCTGCCTCGACCTGGATCGCCTCGGCATCGCCACGCGCCTTCTGGATGCGGGCATTGGCATTCGCGGTGGCCGTCGCGACATTCGCCTGCGCTGCCAGTGCCGCTTGTTCATTGGCGATCTTCGCATTGATCTGGTCGAGAACCGCCTGCGGCACGGCAATGTTGCCCGCCCAGTAGATTTGTTCGACCTGCAGCCCGACCGGCGAGAAGAACGCCTGCACGCGGCGCTGGGCCGTCGCCACCAGTTCAGCCTTGTGATCGCCATAGATCTGCTCGACCCCCAGCTGCGCTGCGCGTTCGACGATCGCGTTGCGGATCGCGTTGCGTAGGGGCCCTGCGATGATCTGATCCATGTCGGTGCGATAGCGCTGGAACAGGATCGACGCGCGCGCCGGGTCGACGTGATAGCTCACCGCGACATCGGCGCGCAGGCTCAGCCCGTTCTTGTCCTGAAAGCTGAAGCTTTCATCGATCGGGCTTTGCTCGGTCTGGTTCGCGGTCCAGGTATAGGTGCGGGTGAACACCGGATACTCATAGATATGCGTGCCCGGCGGCGCGAAATACCAGCCGACCGGCAGCGACTGTGCCGCCACGCCACCGGCGATGTTGTTGACCCGGATGCCGACATTGCCCGGCTGCACGCGCGCAAAGCTGCTTAGCAGCAGCGCCACCACCAGGATCAGCGCCAGTACCAGCAACAGCAATCGCCCGATGCCCTGGGGCAGGCCGAGCCGCGCGGGACGATATCCATTGTCGATCGTCATCTTCGTCTCCCAGCGGGGGAAACCGCCCCCGGTGTCGGCGTCCGACACAGGCGACGCGATGGCCGCAGCCCGTTGGGCGAACCGATGTTGGTCGGCGGAGAGGGTCGATCGGATGCGTGCCTTGGGCGGCACACAGGCGAAGACGACACAAGCAACAGCCAAATCGCGGATCGACCCCTTTTCGGGGTCGCCCAACCTCAAGCTCAAGCCAAAGCGCCTGTCTTCCTGCTCCTCAAATCAACCGGACAGTGGCGGATTCTACGCCGCGCCACAGCCGCCGCAAGCGAATCCGGACATGGTGCGTGGACGGCACGCGCGATTGCGTTGCGCGCAATCAGGCCTTGCCCACCACGCTTTCGGGCAGATCCTTGCCGAACACCCGCTGGTAATATTCGGCGACAAGCGCGCGTTCGGCTTCGTCGCACTTGTTCAGGAACGACAAGCGGAACGCGAAGCCGACATCGCCGAAGATCAGCGCGTTCTGCGCCCAGCTGATGACGGTGCGGGGCGACATCACCGTCGAGATGTCGCCGCCGACGAAGCCGCGCCGGGTCAGGTCCGCCACGCGGACCATGTTGTCGACGACTTCCTTGCCCTGCGGCTTGTCATACTCGCCCGACTTGGCGAGCACGATTTGCGCCTCGACCGCCGCCGGCAGATAGTTGAGCGTGACGACGATGTTCCAGCGATCCATCTGCCCCTGATTGATCTGCTGCGTGCCGTGATACAGCCCGCTGGTGTCGCCAAGACCGACCGTGTTGGCGGTGGCGAACAGGCGGAAGTGCGGGTTGGGGCGGATCACCCGGTTCTGGTCGAGCAGGGTCAGCTTGCCTTCGGTTTCGAGCACGCGCTGGATCACGAACATCACGTCGGGGCGGCCGGCATCATATTCGTCGAACACCAGCGCGGTCGGTGTCTGCAATGCCCAGGGGAGCAGCCCTTCGCGGAATTCGGTGATCTGCTGCCCGTCCTTCAG
>PKED01000122.1 GCA_002863155.1 Sphingomonadaceae bacterium
GCCGCTGTCGATGCGGGTGCGCGAGATCGTGATCGACCGCACCTGCGCGCGGTGCGGCAATGAATATGAATGGGGCATCCATGTCGCGGGCTTTGCGCCGCATATCGGCCTTACCGAAGCACAGGTGCGCGCGACCGTCCATGGCGCCGCCGACGATCCTGCGTGGACCGACCCGGCCGAAGCGGTGCTGATCGCGACCGTCGATGCGCTGATCGACCGCAAAAAGCTCAACGACGCCGAATGGGCGGCGCTGAAGGCGCATTATGACGATGCCCAGTCGCTGGAGATCATCCAGCTCGTCGGATTCTATCACAGTGTGTCGCTGATTTGCGGCGCGCTCGACCTGCCCCTCGAAGCCAATGCGGCCCGGTTCCCCGCCGCCTGAAGGAGAATAAGCCATGCGTTCTGCCGTCATCGTTTCGACTGCCCGAACCCCGATCGGCCGCGCCTATCGCGGCGGGTTCAACAACTTGCCCTCGCCCACGCTGTCCAGCCACGCGATCAAGGCCGCCGTCGAACGCGCGAAGATCGACCCGGCCGAGGTCGCCGATGTCGTGTGGGGCGCCGCGCTCCAGCAGGGTGTGCAGGGCGGCAACATCGCCCGCAACGCGCTGCTTCGTTCGGGCCTGCCGATCAGCGTGTCGGGCCAGTCGATCGACCGCCAGTGCGCCAGCGGCCTGATGGCGATCGCGACCGCCGCCAAGCAGATCATCGTCGACAATATGGACGTGACGATCGGCGGCGGCTGCGAATCGATCTCGCTCGTCCAGACGCCTGAAATGCGGATCGGTGCCGACAAGGAACTGCTCGCGATGCACCCTGACGTTTATATGTCGATGCTGCAGACCGCCGAAGTGGTCGCCGCGCGCTACAATATCAGCCGCGACGTCATGGACGAATATTCGCTCCAGTCGCAGCAGCGGACCGCCGCCGCACAGGCAGCCGGCAAGTTCGACGACGAGATCGTGCCAGTCACCGCGACGATGGCGATGACCAACAAGGAAACCAAGGAAGTCAGTCATCACGAAGTGACGGTGACCAAGGACGAAGGCAATCGGCCGGAGACGACGCTTGCGGGCCTGAACGGCCTCCAGCCGGTGCTCGGCCCCGACAAGACGATCACGGCAGGCAATGCGAGCCAGCTGTCGGACGGCGCGTCGGCCAGCGTGCTGATGGAGGAAAAGCTTGCTGAAAAGCGCGGTCTGACCCCGCTTGGCCGCTATATCGGCATGGCCGCCGCGGGCACCAAGCCCGACGAGATGGGGATCGGCCCCGTCTATGCGATCCCCGCGCTGCTCGAACGCTTCAACCTGAAGATGGACGACATCGGCCTGTGGGAGCTGAACGAAGCGTTCGCGGTGCAGGTGCTCTATTGCCGCGACAAGCTCGGGATCCCGAACGAGCTGCTCAACGTCAACGGCGGCGCGATTTCGATCGGCCACCCTTATGGCATGTCGGGCGCGCGGATGACCGGCCACGCGCTGATCGAAGGCAAGCGGCGCGGCGCGAAATATGTCGTGATCACGATGTGCGTCGGCGGCGGCATGGGTGCGGCGGGGCTGTTCGAGGTTCTCTGAGCTTCAAACGCACCGGGGTGACGGACGGGCAGCACTCCGTCACCCCGGCACATCCCCCAAAAGATATCGGGCCCCAGCCCCGCGCTTTCCGGCCCGGTCGCCGGGATTGTAGAGCGCGCAGCGTTCGAGCGACAAACAGCCGCAACCGATGCACCCGTCGAGCAGATCGCGGGTACGGGTAAGCGTCGCGATGCGATCATCGATCAGCACGCGGATGCCCGTACTCATCCGCGTCCAATCTCTTGCGGTCGGCGTGCGGCCTTCGGGCAGTTTTCTCAGTTCGGCGCGGATCGCCTCGATCGAGAGCCCGAGTTGCTGCGCGATCAGGATGAAGCTGAGCCGCCTGATATCCGACCGCAGGAAGCGCCGTTGCCCGCCATTGTTGCGACGCGGACTGAGCAGCCCGCGCGCCTCGTAGAAGCGGATCGCCGACACCGACACGCCGGCACGCGCCGCCAGATCGCCGATCGCCAACTCGTCGCTCGCCTTCATCGCGCGCCCCTTCAACAAAAGGCTTGACCTCAACTTAGGTTGAGGTTGCACAAGCCGTGACGTCAAGCCGAATCAACGGCCAGGGAGCACCCGACATGACGTCTGCCTTTATCGAGCATATCAACCTGACCGTGAGCGACCCGGAGCGATCGGCGGCGATGGTCGAACGCCTGTTCGGCTGGCGCGAGCGCTGGCGTGGCGCGTCGCGCGATGGCGGGCTGTCGATCCATGTCGGCAGCGCGACCGGCTATCTCGCTTTCTACACCGGACCCGACGGCATGCACCGCGACGTCCGCTATCCGAAGGGAGAGCCCTTCAACCATGTCGGCGTCCAGGTCGACGATCTGGACGCCGTCGAGGCGCAGGTGCGCGCGTTGGGCCTCCTGCCGTTCGGCCATGACGATTACGATCCCGGTCGGCGCTTCTATTTCCTCGACCATGACGGCATCGAGTTCGAAATCGTCGCCTACGGATGACGGCCGGATCACCGCCGTCGCTGCAACCTTCAGGCGACCACGCCGTTGATCGGTTTCACCGCAATGGAGACGGAAAAATGGCCGACGACCGCAACATGCTCGCTGATCTGTTCAAGGGGCTGCGCACCAGCCCGTTCGTGATGATCGGGCTCGACGACACGCCCGATCACAGCCAGCCGATGACCGCCCAGCTGCCCGAAGACGACGACGGCGCCCGCCATGCGGTCTGGTTCTTCATGGGCAGCGACAACAAGCTCGCGATCGGCGGCGACGCGATGGCGCAATATGTCGGCAAGGGTCATCAGCTGTTCGCCTGCCTGCATGGCAGGCTGTCCGCCGACAATGATCCCGCAATGATCGATGCCCTGTGGTCCAACCAGGTCGCAGCCTGGTTTCCGGAAGGCAAGAGCGACCCGAACCTGTTGCTGATGCGCTATGACCTGAACAGCGCCGAAATTTGGGAAGCCGATATCTCGCTCAGCGGCCGGTTCAAGATGCTGTTCGGCGGCAAGATCGATCCGCAGGAAGCCGGCAGTCACGCTGAACTGGCGCTGTAATCTCGGTCGGCTCGGCCGGCATGCGTCGTTGCGGGTCCAGCGAAGTTCCTGGATTGCTTCGCTGCGCTCGCAATGACGAGCCGGCGCCTAGATGGAGCGCGCGGACATGAGTGGAGGGATCATCCGTTGGCGGTGATCCACTCCTCGACCACCGGGGCGATCTTGGTCCGCCACTTGCTGCCGTTGAAGATGCCGTAATGGCCGGCGCCCTCGGCCATCAAATACCGCTTCTTGGCGGCCGGCAGATTGTTCGCCAGCGTGAGCGCCGCCTTGGTCTGGCCCAGGCCCGAAATATCGTCGCGCTCACCCTCGATCGCCAGCAGCGCGACGTCGGTGATCGCACCCGGATCGACCGGGCGACCGCGATGCGTGTAGGTGCCGTTGGCGATCGCGTGCCGCTGAAACACCACGTCAATCGTCTGCAGGTAGAATTCGGCGGTCATGTCGCAAACCGATCGATATTCCTCGTAGAAATCCTTGGTCGCGTCCGCGCTTTCGTCGTCGCCCTGGACGAGATGCTTGAACATCTCCCAATGCGAAATCATGTGATTGCCGAGGTTCATCGTCATGAACCCGGCAAGCTGTAGGAAGCCCGGATAAACCTTCCGGCCCGCGCCCGGATAGGTCATCGGCACCGTCGCGATGACATTTTGTTCGAACCAGGCATGCGGGCGCTGGGTCGCAAGCGTGTTGACGGCGGTCGGCGCTTCGCGCGTATCGATCGGCCCGCCCATCATCGTTAGCGTTTTGGGGCGGCAGGGATGCTTGTCGGCGCTCATCAGGCAGGCTGCGGCGTAGCACGGGACAGACGGCTGGCAGACCGCCAGCATGTGCGCGCCCGGCCCGATATGCTCAAGATACTCGACGAGATAATCGATATAATCGTCGAGATTGAAGCTGCCATCGGCAAGTGGCACCAGCTTCGCGTCGCGCCAGTCGGTGATATAGACGTCGGCGAACGGCAGCATCCGCTCGACCGTGCCGCGCAGCAGCGTCGCATAATGGCCGGACATCGGCGCGACGATTAGCAGTTTCGGTCCGCCCTCCACCCCGTCGCGGGCGAAGCGCTTGAGCTGGCCGAACGGACGACGCAGAACGATCTGCTCTGAAACGATCACCGGACGACCGTCGATCACCGTCGACACGAGCCCGAAATCGGGCTTGCCGCGCGGGGCGGAGGCATGGGCGAAAACCTCCAGCGCTGATCCCAGGATCGGGCCGCCGCCGAAATAGGCGAAGGGATTGGCCGGATTCTGCAGCACGCCCGCCCCGAAATTGGCCATGGCACTGGCCCCGGCGAACATCGACTTCTGCAATTCATACGCGTCGTACAGCATCAAAACCCCCGTTGCCCGACCGGCTATGCCGCTATCAGATTATTGCGGCATAGCACCATATGATGGCGGAGCAATGAACATCGCATGTCCCGGCTGCACCAGTCGGCTTCCGGGATAGCCGTTGAGGGGCGCAAGGCTGGCTGCTAGGGCAGAGCGTCATGGCCGAAGAAAATCCCGCGCCCGCACCGCAGCGGCGCCTCGCAAGTCTCCGCATCGTCTGGAAACAGGTGCTGCGCTATCCGGGGGCGCTGGCGATGTCGGGCCTTGCGCTGACGGTCACGTCGGCAGCGACGATCGCGATCCCCTATGGCTTCAAACGGGTGATCGATCGCGGTTTCGGCACGGGCGGGGCAGAGGCGGTCGCGTCCTCTTTCCACTATTTGCTCATGATCGTCGTCGTGCTGGCGATCGGCACGGCGCTGCGATTCTATTTCGTGTCGTGGCTCGGCGAGCGGGTCGTGGCCGACATCCGGACCAAGCTGCACCACCATCTGATGACGATGGCGCCGCGCTTCTTCGAGGAAAATCGCCCCTCGGAAATCGCCAGCCGCCTGACGAGCGATACCGCGCTGATCGAACAGGTGGTCGGCACGACGGTGTCGGTCGCGCTGCGCAACGCCTTCACCGGCATCGGCGGCATGATCTATCTGTTCGCGATCTCGCCCAAGCTGGCCGGGCTGCTGGTGCTCGGCATTCCGGTGATGATCCTGCCGATCGTGCTGCTGGGCCGCCATGTCCGCAACGTATCGCGCACGTCGCAGGACCGGGTCGCCGATGTCGGATCGATGGCGGTCGAAACGCTGTCGGCGATGAAGATCGTCCAGGCGTTCGGCCAGGAACGCCGCGAGGCTTCGCGTTTCACCGCGGCTGTCGACGCGACCTTCACGGCGGCCAAGCGGCGCATCCTGCTCCGCGCGATCATGACCGCGATCGTCATCGCGCTGATCTTCGGGTCGATCACGCTGGTGCTGTGGGAAGGTGCGGTCGACGTCTCCGCGGGGCGGATCAGCGGCGGGTCGATCGCCGCGTTCGTGCTGACCGGCGGCATTGTCGCCGGCGCGTTCGGCGCGCTGACCGAAGTCTATGGCGACCTGCTGCGTGGCGCAGGCGCCGCAAGCCGGATCAACGAGTTGTTGCAGGAAATACCCGATATCCGCGCGCCGGCGACGCCGGTCGCGCTGCCGCAGCCGGCGCAAGGCGCCGTCCGGTTCGACCATGTCACCTTCCGCTATCCGACCCGCCCCGACGTGTCGGCGCTCAACGATTTCTCGCTGGAAGTCGCGCCGGGCGACACCGTCGCCGTGGTCGGGCCATCGGGCGCGGGCAAGTCGACCCTGTTCCAGCTGATCCAGCGCTTCTACGATCCGAGCGAAGGAACGGTGTCGATCGACGGCATCGCGCTGCCGAGCGCCGACCCCGCCGAAATCCGCCGCCGTATCGCGATGGTGCCGCAGGAAACGGTGATCTTCGGTGCATCGGCGCGCGACAATCTGCGCTACGGCGATTGGGACGCGAGCGACGAGGCGCTCTGGGCGGCGGCCGAAGCGGCCAACGCTGCCGAGTTCCTTAGGAAGCTGCCCGAGGGGCTCGACACGTTCCTGGGCGAGGGCGGCGCGCGGCTGTCGGGCGGCCAGCGCCAGCGGATCGCGATCGCGCGTGCGCTGCTGCGCGATGCGCCGCTGCTGCTGCTCGACGAAGCGACCAGCGCACTCGATGCCGAAAGCGAGCGGCTGGTGCAGGAAGCGCTCGAGCGGCTGATGTCAGCCCGTACCACGATCGTGATCGCCCACCGGCTCGCGACCGTCCGCGCGGCACGGCGGATCATCGTGATGGATGAAGGACGCATCGTCGAAAGCGGCACGCACGGCGCGCTGATCGGCGAAGGCGGGCTCTATGCGCGATTGGCAAGCCTCCAGTTCAGCGAGGCGGCGTAACGGACAAGACGTCGTCCGATCGGTAAACGACTTGACAGGGGAACAGCGATGGCACGCGAATTCGACATCATCGTCTACGGCGCAACCGGCTTTACCGGCCGCCTTGTCGCCGAATATCTGGTGGCGTCGGGTGCGCAGCGCTGGGCGATGGCGGGGCGATCGCTCACCAAGCTGCAGGAAGTCCGCGACCTGATCGGCGCACCGGTCGACACCCCGCTTGTCACCGCCAATGCCGATGATCCGGCCAGCCTTCGCGCAATGTGCGAACGTGCGACGGTGGTGCTGACGACGGTCGGCCCGTACCAGCTGTACGGCAGCGACCTGGTTGCGGCCTGCGCCGACAGCGGCACCGCCTATGTCGATCTGTGCGGCGAGCCGGCCTGGATGCGCGAGATGATCGACAAGCATCACGCCCGCGCACAGCAAACCGGTGCGCGGATCGTGTTCAGCTGCGGCTTCGACTCGATCCCCTTCGATTTGGGCGTGCTGACGCTGCAGGAAGCGGCGATCGAGCGTTTCGGTCGCCCCTGCCCGCGCGTGAAGGGCCGCGTGCGGGTGATGAAGGGCGGCTTTTCGGGCGGCACGGCGGCCAGCCTGAAGGCGACGCTGGCGGCCGCCGCGCGCAACCCGTCGATCATCGCGCTGCTCACCAATCCCTTCGCGCTGACGCCGGGCTTCAGCGGGCCGGGCCAGCCCAGCGGCATGCTGCCTGAATATGACCGGACGATAGAGGCATGGACCGCTCCCTTCATCATGGCGCCGATCAACACCAAGAATGTCCATCGCACCAATTTCCTGCTCGGGCAGCGGTTCGGCGCCGATTTCGTCTACGACGAAATGATGGTCGCGGGGCTGGGTGAGATGGGCAAGGCCGCGGCCGAGGCGATCGCCAAGATGAATCCGCTCGCCGGGGACAAGGGCCCGAAACCCGGCGAAGGCCCGTCGAAGGAAGAGCGCGACAGCGGCCATTACGACATATTGTTCGTCGGCGAGATGGGCGGCGGTGAGCGGATCGACGCGGTGGTCACGGGTGACAAGGACCCCGGCTATGGATCGACCAGCAAGATGATCGCCGAAGCGGCGCTCTGTCTGGTCGAGGATGTGCCGGACGCCAAAGGGGGCATCTGGACCCCCGGCGCGATCATGGGCGGCCCATTGCGCAAGCGACTGGTCGAGCGCGCAGGGCTGACATTCACTGCGGGGTAGGCGCACAGCCGTGCGCTCGGGACTGGCTACGACTTCTTCTTTTTCTTGCCGCCGAGCACGAATTTGAAGTTGAGCATCATCCGCTTGCTGACAAAGCCGGAGCCGAGGTCCTTTTGTTCGGCCGCGATTTCCGCCGTCGCGCCGTCGCCGAGCGTGGTCGCTGCGCGAAGCGGCTTTTCCTGGTAGCGGTCGGGGAGCGGCTTAAGTCGGTAGCGCTCATCGGCGCTCCGCGATCCGCACACGGTGACTTCGTCGGCGGTGTCGCCAGGCCGGCACGGTTTGCGAAACGGGGAAAGCGTCGGCGACGGCTTCGATGGCAAAACCGCCCCCGATACGGGCGCCGAAGCCGTTTCCTGGAGCGCGAAGAGCAGCACCTCCAGCATCGATCGACACTCCCCGTCAGACGAAGTCGTTGGATCGCAGAGGATTACGGCAAGCTTGCGGCGCGCGACGGCGCAGCTGTGCCTCGTCAGCGCTTTCGACCCTGATGCCGGATATTGGCGGGTCGCCCGCGCCGTTTGATCACTCGCTTGCCGCGATCGGGCGGTGCCCCACAGTGACTGCCGCCACCCTCGCCATCGGCAAGCTCGAACCGAAGCGCCCCCGACACGGGATTGGCCTCGGCGAGCCGCAGCTTCAGCCGCATGCCGCTGCTGTAGGTCGTGCCCGTCTCCTCGCCGACCAGCGCCTTGGCCGCATCGTCATAGCGGAAATATTCGCGGCCCAGATCGCGCGCGGGCACCAATCCATCACCGCCGATCCCTTCAACGGTTGCGAAAAAGCCGAAATTCTGCACACCCGTGATCCGGGCATCGACCACCTCGCCGACCTTTTCGCTGAGGAAAGCGGCGACATAGCGGTCGATCGTGTCGCGCTCGGCCTCCATCGCGCGGCGCTCGAGCATCGAGATCGAGGTGCCGATCTGCTCCATCGCTGCTGCCTCGCCCTCGGTCAGCCCGCCGGGGCCGAGCTTGAACGCCGATACCAGCGACCGGTGGACGATCAGGTCGGCATAGCGGCGGATCGGCGAGGTGAAATGCGCGTAGCTGCCAAGCGCAAGCCCGAAATGGCCGCTGTTGGCGGGCGCATAATAGGCCTGGGTCTGCGTGCGCAGCACCTGCTCCATCACTTGCGGGCGGTGATCGACGTTGCCCACCCGGTCGAGCAGCTGGTTGAAGACGCGCGGCTGAATCACCTGGCCCAGCGCAAAGTCGACGCCGAAGGTCTTCAGATAGTCTTTCAGCGCGACGAGCTTCTCGCGCGCGGGCGGTTCATGGTCGCGGTACATCACCGGCGCCTTCTTGCTCTCCAGCGCCTTGGCGGCGGCGACATTGGCCGCGATCATATATTCCTCGATCAGCCGGTGCGCATCGAGCCGCTCGCGCGGGGCGACCGACATGATCCGGCCCTTCTCGTCGAGCATCACGCGGCGTTCGGGCAGATCGAGTTCGAGCGGATCGCGCCGCGCCCGCGCCGCCGCCAGCGCGCGCCAGCAAGCCCAGAGCGGGAGTAGAGCTTCGTCCAAAAGGGCCTCCCCAGCACGGGGAGAGGGACCGTCCGAAGGACGGTGGAGGGGTTGGTTCACCTGCGGCGCCCATGCGTCGGTTGGGTGCCCGCCTGCGTCGTCGGGCGACAGGCCGTTCGCTTGCGGCCCTGCCCCTCCACCGGCTGCGCCGGTCCCCCTCCCCGTTTCGGAGAGGTTTTGAGCCGCATCGACAAATGCCTGCGCCGCTTCATAGGCGATGTTGGCGCGAATGCGCACCAGCGCGCGGGTGAAGCGCCAGCTTTTCAGCGCGCCGTTCTTGCCGATCTGAAGGTGGCAGACGAGCGCCGCGCGGTCCTCACCCTCTTTCAGCGAACACACGTCCGCCGACAGGATCTCCGGCAGCATCGGCACCACCCGGTCGGGGAAATAGACGCTGTTGCCGCGCCGCCGCGCGTCCTTGTCGATTGCCGAGCCGGGGCGAACGTAGAAGCTGACATCGGCGATCGCGACCACAGCGCGCCAGCCGCCGTCATTCTTCGGATCGTCGTCGGGCGCCGCCCATACAGCATCGTCGTGATCGCGCGCATCCTCGGGATCGATCGCGACGATCGGCAGATGTCGCAAGTCTTCGCGGTCGTCGCCCAGCGGCTGGCGCGCCACCTCCGCTGCCTCCTCCAGCGTCTCGGGGCTGAAGTCGACCGGAATGCCGAGTTTGTGGATCGCGATCATCGAAAAGCTGCGCGGCGCGAACGGATCGCCGAGCCGTTCGGTCACGCGCACGCTGATGCGCGGCGGGCGCCCGGTCTTTTCGGCGAGCACCAGATCGCCGGGCTGTGCGTCGCCTGCATCGCTGACCGGAAAGTCGCGCCGTTCCTTCTTCTCGACCCCGGTCAACCAGAGCTTGCCGCCTTCCTGCCGCAGCACGCCGAGCACCAGTTCCTCGCCGCGCGCGAGCCGCTTCATCGGATGCGCGATGAAGCCATTTCCCGCCTCCTCGGTCCGCGCGAGCACGCGGTCGCCGACGCCCAGCGCCCCCTTCCCCCGCTCACGCACGCGCAGCCGTGGCGCGGGCGCATCGGCGTGCCAGCTTTCGGGCGTCGCCCAGACGGTGCCGTCGTCGGTCACATCGACGATCCGCAGCACCGTCACTTTCGGCACGCCACCCATCTTGTGGAACGCGCGGCCCGGCGCCGAATCGATCAGCCCTTCATCGGCCATGTCCTTGAGCAATGCCTTCAGCGCGATCTTTTCCTGCGCCGACAGGCCGAATGCTCGGGCAATCTCGCGCTTGCCGGCGGGAACGTCCGACGACGTGATGAAATCGAGGATCTGCTTGGGCGTCGGCAGGCCGGGCGTCTTCTTCATCGCCAAGGCATAGGCGTTTTGGCCGCAAAGCCAAACCAGACCATGATGACGTCAGCCGCACACCTCACTCACCCGTCCGTCATTCCCGCGAAGGCGGGAATCCATAATCTTTGGGTCGGGCAAGACTCGGCTCCGCCAGCCCTTATGGATTCCCGCCTTCGCGGGAATGACGGAGGGAAGGCCAGACGCAGATTTTCGAGCGGCGAGCGCGCCAAACAGCGGTGGAGAAATTGCTGCACTGCGGCTATCGGACAACGGTGACATATGACCTGCTCATCGTCGGCGGCGGCATCAACGGCACCGCGATCGCGCGCGAGGCGGCGCTGAACGGGCGATCGGTGCTGCTGGTCGAACGCGACGATCTGGCAAGCCACACCTCATCGGCGTCGACCAAGCTGATCCACGGGGGCTTGCGCTATCTCGAATATTACGAGTTCAAGCTGGTGGCGGAAGCATTGCGCGAGCGCGAGCGGCTGGTGCATGCCGCCCCGCACATCATCCACCCGATGCGTTTCGTGCTGCCGCATGACGGCGCGCGGCCATGGTGGTTCCTGCGCGCGGGGCTGATCCTGTACGATCTGCTCGGCGGCAGGATGTCGCTGCCGCGATCGCGGGGGCTGCGCGCGAGCGACACCGACCTGTGCGCGCCGCTGAAGGATGCCGCAAGGGGCTTCGTCTATTCGGATGCCTGGGTCGATGATTCGCGACTGACGCTGCTGAACGCGCTCGATGCGGCGGCGAATGGCGCGGAGATCGCGACCCGAACCGCGCTTGTCTCGGCCCGTCGCGCGGGTGACGTCTGGCAGGCGCGGCTGTCGGACGGGCGCGACGTGGTGGCGCGGGGCCTCGCCAATGCGGCAGGCCCGTGGGTCGCGGAGACGATCGGCCTGCTCGGTGTCAATGCACGCAGCGGCGTCCGGCTGATCAAGGGCAGCCATATCGTCGTGCCCAGGCTGTTCGAGGGCGACCAGGCCTATATTCTACAGCAGCCCGATGGCAGAATCGTATTCGCGATTCCCTATGAGCGCGACTTCACCGAAATCGGCACCACCGACGTGCCTGTCGACCGGCCCGAGGACGCTGCGATCGACGCGGACGAAATCGCGTATCTCTGCGAGGCCATCAACCGCCACTTCAAGGCGCAGATCGGCCCCGGCGATGTGCGGTCGACCTGGTCAGGCGTGCGCCCGCTCTACGACGATGGCGCGAGCGAGGCCAAGGCGGTGACGCGCGACTATGTGCTCGAAGTCGATGCGCATGGCCCCGCGCTGCTGAGCGTGTTCGGCGGCAAGATCACGACGGCGCGCCATCTGGCCGAGGAAGCGATCGGCAAGCTCGCCGCGCCGATGGGTTTTGCCGCGCGGCGCGTGACCCGCGACCGGGCATTCCCGGGCGGCGACACCGGACCCTTCGATGCATTTCTGGCCGATGTGCGGCGGCGCTGGCCCTTTCTGGGTGAGGCGCGAAGCCTGCGGTTGGCGCGCGCCTATGGCACGATGCTGCACGACATGTTGCGCAACATCGACGACGAGACGGCGCTTGGCGCGGCTTTCGGTGCGGGCTTTACCGAAGTCGAGGCGCGCTGGATGCACGACCGCGAATGGGCGTGCACGCCCGAGGACGCGCTCATGCGGCGCAGCAAGATCGGCCTGCACCTGAGCGCTGAAGAGCGCGCGGCGTTTGAAAGCTGGTGGGCGAATGCCTATCCCCGCTGAATGACGTTTCAGGTTGCCGCTCTCTACCGCTTCGCCCGTTTCGCCGATCCCGCTGCGCTGAAGGGACCGATCGAGGCGCTGTGCAGGGCGCACGGCATCAAGGGCACGCTGCTGCTCGCGACCGAGGGGCTGAACGGCACGCTGGCCGGGACCACCGACGCGATCGCCGCGCTGATCGGGCACCTGCGCACCCTGCCCGGTTGCGCCGAGCTCGACATCAAATATGCGACCGCCGAGGCGATGCCGTTCCACCGGCTGAAGATCCGCCTCAAGCGCGAAATCGTGACGATGGGCGTGCCGGTCGATCCGCTCAGCATTGTCGGCACCTATGTCGAACCTGCCGACTGGAACGCGCTGATCGACGACCCCGACACGATCGTGATCGATACGCGCAACGATTACGAAGTCCGCATCGGCAGCTTCGAACGCGCGATCGACCCCGGCACGCGCGCGTTCAGCGACTTTCCCGGCTGGGCGGCCGAGCAACGCGCGGCGATGGCGGGCAAGAAGGTCGCAATGTTCTGCACCGGCGGCATCCGCTGCGAAAAAGCGACCGGCTTCCTGAAGGAACAAGGCGTCGAACAGGTGTTCCACCTCAAAGGCGGCATCCTGAAATATCTGGAGGATGTGCCTGAAGCTGAAAGCCGCTGGCACGGCGAATGCTTCGTGTTCGACGAACGTGTCGCGGTCGGCCACGGCCTTGCGCCCGGTACGCATCAGCTATGTCGCGCGTGCCGCATGCCCGTCAGCCCCCAGGATCGCGCGTCGCCGCTATTCGAAGAAGGCGTCGCCTGCCCCGCCTGCCACGGCACCCGCACGCCCGAACAGCGCGCCGGCTATGCCGAGCGCCACCGTCAGGCCAAACTCGCCGAAGCGCGCGGCGAACCCCATGTCGGCGCGGTGTTCAATGCAAAAGACGCCGCAAACGGGCGACCACCTACTCAATAAGCGCGACCGACCAGCACGCGCTCGACCGCGGGGGCGCCTGTGAAGATGCAGGCGCCGTCGGCCGGGGCAGCATCGTTCGGCACGTTGCGCAATGTCAGCTTCAATGCCTTCAGCCGTTCGACGACCTTGTCGAGCGCGGCGCCAGTGGGGCGCGACCATTGGATTTCGAGCCAGCCGGGCTTGCTTTCGCTTTCGGCAAAATGGGCTTCCAAATCGGCGAAGTTGGTCACGTCGCGGCGGATATTGGCATCGAGCCGCGCCTTGGCGTCATCGAACAGCGCCGCCTGCACGTCCGCCAGCAAGGCAGCAGCACCGCCGACGAAATCACCGCGGGCGACGATTGCAGAGTCGAGCTTGCCATCCTCGCGGTACAGCCGGTCGCGGCGGATGACGCTGACGTTGCCGCCCGCGACGTCGCGCCCGCCAACCTCGATCACCACCGGCGCGCCCTTCTTCACCCAGCCCCAGCGCTTGCCCGCCGCCTTGGCGGGACGCAGGTCGAGCAGCGCCCGCACCGGCTCGCCAAACGCCGACAATGCGGCCAGGTCGCTCTGAAGCGCCTTGCAGTAATCGACGATCACGGCGTCCTCAGGGGCATCGCGCAGCATCGGCACGATCACGATCTGCCACGGCGCAACGCGCGGCGGCACGCGCAGGCCGTCATCGTCACCGTGGACCATGATCATCCCGCCGATCATGCGGGTCGATACGCCCCAGCTCGTCGTCTGTGCCAGCTCAAGCGCGCCGTCGGCATTCTGGAATCGAATGTTCTGCGCGGACGAGAAATTGGTGCCGAGGAAATGGCTGGTCCCGGCCTGCAGCGCCTTGCCGTCCTGCATCATCGCTTCGATCGAATAGGTCGCGACCGCGCCGGGGAAACGCTCATTCTCGGGCTTTTCGCCCGCCACCACCGGCAGCGCGACGCAGTCCTCGGCAAAGCTGCGATAGACTTCGAGCATTTTCAGCGTTTCGTCGCGCGCCTCGGCCTCGGTCGCGTGCGCGGTATGGCCTTCCTGCCACAGGAATTCGGTGGTGCGCAGGAACATCCGGGTTCGCATTTCCCAGCGGACGACATTCGCCCATTGGTTGATGAGGACAGGCAGGTCGCGCCACGACTGCACCCAGCGGGCAAAGGCCGTGCCGATCACCGTCTCCGACGTCGGCCGCACGACCAGAGGCTCTTCCAGCTTCGCTGCCGGATCGGGCACCAGCCCGCCCTTGCCGTCGGCGATCAGCCGGTGGTGCGTGACGACCGCCATTTCCTTCGCGAAGCCGTCGACATGCTCGGCTTCCTTCTCGAAATAGGAAAGCGGGATGAACAGGGGGAAATAGCAGTTCTCGTGCCCCGTCGCCTTGATCTTGTCGTCGAGCAGGCGCTGCATCCGCTCCCAGATGCCATAGCCCCATGGCCGGATGACCATGCAGCCGCGCACTCCCGATTCCTCGGCAAGATCGGCCTCCGAAATGACGGTCTGATACCATTCGGCGAAATTGGCGTCGCGGGTGACGGGCAAAGCGTGCTTGATCATGGCAAAAGCCGATAGCGCGCAGCGCGCGCGCCGTCACCCCGGAGTTGTCGAAGCGGACTTGTCCCGCAAAGCGGCATGCCGCAAGGACGGCCATGGCCGACGCATCCGCCGATCGCATCCTGTTCGCCGTGGCGCTGCGGCTGGGGTCGGTGCTGCTGTTCCAATGCATGAACAGCGCGATCAAGCTTGCCGAAGCGCAGGGCGCGACGCTCGGCGAGA
This sequence comes from Sphingomonadaceae bacterium, assembly GCA_002863155.1. Classification (GTDB taxonomy): domain Bacteria; phylum Pseudomonadota; class Alphaproteobacteria; order Sphingomonadales; family Sphingomonadaceae; genus Sphingomonas. The sequence continues at coordinate 14,842 of PKED01000122.1, forward strand.
TCCTGTTTTTTCGCCAGTTCGGGGCGGCGTGCCTGATCACGCTGGTCATCATGGCCGGGCCGGGCCTCGCCTCGGTCAAGACGGCGCGTTTCGGGGCGCATGTCTTGCGCGCGGCGATGGGGCTGACGGCGATGGTCTTCACCTTTGTCGCGCTGCTCGCCCTGCCGCTCGCTGAATCGACGTCGATCGCTTTCACGATGCCGATCTTTGCGACGATCCTGGGCGCGCTGTTGCTGCGCGAACCGACCGGGTGGCACCGCTGGGCCGCGGTCGTCGCCGGTTTCGTCGGCGTGCTGATCGTTGCACAGCCCGGCAGCGGCCATTTTCCGTTATCGGGAGCGCTCAGCGGACTCGCCGCCGCGCTCACCACGGCAAGCGTGTCGATCCTGCTGCGCCAGATCGCCAGGACCGAGGCGACGATGACCACTGTCTTCTGGTTTTCGGCATTGTCGGTGCTGCCGCTCGGGATCGTCTATGCCTTTGTCGCCCAGCCGCATGACGCGATCGGCTGGTGTTTGCTGGCGAGCGTGGGCATCCTTGGCGGGATCGCGCAGATCTTCATGACCTCCTCGATCCGGTACGGTCCGGTGTCGCTGGTCGTGCCGATGGATTATTCGTCGCTGATCTGGGCGACGCTGTTCGGATGGCTGCTGTTCGACGTGCTGCCGACGCCGATGACGTGGATCGGGGCGCCTATCATCATCGCCAGCGGGCTTTACATCGTATGGCGCGAACATGTCCGCCGGCGCCCGACCACCGACAAGGCGGTGTCGGCCTAGCGCCGCCGCAGGACAAGGATCAGGTTGTTGGCCGGCATCTCGATCAGGCTATCGAGCGCAAAGCCGGACGCCGCCTGGAGGACAGCCTCAACGTCGCGCAGTCCCCAGCGCGGATCGCGGCTCTTGAGCGACTGGTCGAACGCCTCGTTGCTCTCGGCGGTGGGCACGCCCGCCCGGCGGAACGGCCCGTATAGAATGAGCGGCGCGCCCGACGACAACAGCCTTGCAGCGCCCGCCATCAGCCCGATCGTCGCTTCCCATGGCGCGATATGAACCATGTTGATGCACAGGATCGCGTCCGCCTGCGCGACCGGCCAGACGGCTACGGCGGCATCGAGCATCATCGCCGGACGGACATTGGCGAGCCCCTCGCTCCAAGCCGCGATCGAGGCGAGCGCGGTCGGATCGGGATCGGTCGGCTGCCAGTCGAGAGCGGGGAATTCTTCCGCGAAATACGCGACATGCTCGCCGCTGCCGCTCGCGACTTCGAGGATGAGCCCGCCCGGCGGCAGGACGCCTCGCAAGACCTCGGCAATCGCCCCGCGGTTGCGCAGCGTGGCGGGCGCATGCTTGCGCACCTCGCTGCCCTGCTCAGCGACGATCCAGGGGGTGGAATCGGCCATGGTCATACCTTTCTGCTGTTCGCGTGGCAGGCTAGGCCGATTTGCGTGCCCGGCAAGGCTCAGCCACTTCGCCCCGCCGCCAGAAGCGCGGTGCCCCGGCGCCACAGGACAAGCCGCTGGATGGCCAGCAAGCCGAAAGCGAAAGCGACAAGGATGTCGGTCATGGCGACGACGCCGACATGCCAAGTGCCGGACTGCGCGTCGCCAAAGGTGCGCGCTGCGAGCCGGAGCGCGATCACCATGACGATCAACAGCATCGCCCAGGGCGATTCGCGCTGAGTCAGGCGGTGGCTGTCCGGATCGATCGACAATGCAACCAGCCGCGCACGCTGCCAACCGATCAAGCCACCCAGAACAGCCGCTACCGCGCAGGCGACCTGAATACGCGGCGACGGCGACGAGATCGACAGGAGCCAGGCGGCAAGCGCCCCATAGATCGCCGGCACGACCCACAGCCATTCGAGTCGCAGCCGCCGCCCCCGACGCATGCGCCGAAACCGCATCGCAAGAACGAAGGCGATGAAGCCGATCAGGAAAATCGTCCCGACGAAACTGTTCGGATGAGCCGGATCGGTCATGTCAGGCGGCGCTGCGTTTCCTGCCGAGCCCAAACCCTCGCGTCATCGCCAGATGGACGAACAGCCCGGCGGGTCCAGCCAGAAAAGTCAGCGCGAGTACCGGCGCCTGCACGAACCGATTGATCCGGCGCGCGTCGCTATCCTCTGCGATCCAGAGCCCGGCAAACAGATCGAGCGCGAGATAATGCGTCCAGCCGGTCACCACGCCGCCGTCGCTTGCGAAGATCGCGCGGACGCCGGCGATCGTCGTGAAATCAGGCGCAGGGCCAGGCCGACCGCCGAAACCCACCGTCAGCGCCGTCGCGACCAGCACGACATAGAACAGGCTCAGCCCGCCTGCGCCCGCAATCCGAAGCTGGCCAATCACGCCCGGCCAGCGCGGCGCGAGCACCAGGATCAGCCATAGCAGTAATGCGACCGTGTTGACCGCCTGGAAAACACCAGCCCACGCCATGTTATTCGGCAGCGACAGGCAGCGTCGGCTCTTTCCAGACCAGCACCGGCTTGCGCGCCGCCAGCGTTTCATCGAGCCGCGCGCGCGGCGCGAAATGCGGCGCCGATTTCAGGCTCGGATCGCCCGCCTTGGCGCGTTCGGCGACCGATCGCAGCGCGCCGATGAACTGGTCGAGCGCGGCCTTGCTTTCGGTTTCGGTCGGCTCGACGAGCATCGCGCCGTGGACGACCAGCGGGAAATAGACCGTCATCGGGTGGAACCCCTCGTCGATCAGCCCCTTCGCCACGTCGAGCGTCGAGAAACCGTCAGGCAGGCCGTCATCCGAAAACAGCGCTTCGTGCATGCACGGCCCGCTATGCGCGAACGGTGCGTCGAGCACGCCCTCGAGGCTGCGCAGGACATAGTTGGCGTTGAGCACGGCATCCTCAGCCACCTGGCGCAGCCCATCGGCGCCGTGGCTCAGGATGTAGGTCAGCGCGCGCGTGAACATCCCCATCTGGCCGTGGAACGCCGTCATGCGCCCGAAGCTGTCGGGGTGGCGATCACCGACCGTTTCTTCCTCGACCAGGGTGATGTGGCCGTCGGCATAGCGCTCGGTGAAAGGCAGCGGGCCGAACGGCGAGAGCGCTTCCGAGAGCACCACCGGCCCCGACCCCGGTCCGCCGCCGCCATGCGGGGTCGAGAAGGTCTTGTGCAGATTGATGTGCATCGCATCGATGCCAAGGTCGCCCGGCCGCACGCGCCCGACGATCGCGTTGAAATTGGCGCCGTCACAATAGACATAGCCGCCTGCTGCGTGCACCGCGTCCGAAATGTCCTTCAGATCGCGCTCAAACAGCCCGCAGGTATTGGGATTGGTGATCATCACCCCTGCGACATCGGGGCCGAGCCGGGCTTTCAAGGCGGCGGTATCGACCCGGCCTTCGGGCGTCGCGGGAATGTCCTCGACCTGATAGCCCGCAAAGGCGGCGGTTGCGGGATTGGTGCCATGCGCACTTTCTGGCACCAGGATGACGTTGCGGTGCCCCTCGCCTCGCGCCTCCAGCGCCGCCTTGATGCACAAGATGCCGCACAGCTCGCCATGCGCGCCTGCCTTGGGGCTCATCGCGACGCCGTGCATGCCGGTCAGCTTGATCAGCCAGACCGCAAGCTCGTTGATGACGCCCAGCGCACCCTGCACGCTATCGACCGGCTGCAGCGGATGAATATCGGCAAAGCCTGGCAGCCGCGCCATCTTCTCGTTGAGGCGCGGATTGTGCTTCATCGTGCAGCTGCCGAGCGGGAAGAAACCGAGGTCGATCCCGTAATTCTGCCGCGACAGGCGCGTGTAATGGCGAATGGTCTCCGGCTCCGACAGGCCGGGCAGGCCGATCGCGCGTTCGCGCGCCAACCCGCCGAGGCGATCGGCGACGGGCGCCACATCGGCGATGTCGACGCCGGTCGTCTCCGTCGAGCCGATCTCGAAGATCAATGCTTCCTCGAGCATCAGCGCGCGGTTGCCGGTGAAGGTCGCCGGGCCATCGTCCCGTCCTGCGCCCAGCTCGGGCCGCCAGCCGCTTGCGTTGATCGTCATGCCAGCACCTTCTCAAGCGCGGTTGCGAGGGTTTCGATGTCGTCGGGCGTCGTCGTCTCGGTCACGGCGACGACAAGCCCGTGGTCGAGTTCGGCGGCGCCCGGATAGAGCCGCCCGAGCGATACACCCGCCAGGATGCGGCGATCGGCAAGCGTGCGCACGACCGGCCGCGCCTCCCTGGGCAGCACCAGCGTGAACTCGTTGAAGAAACTGTCGTTGACCAGCCGGACACCCGGCACCTTCGCCAGCCGCGCGGCTGCCGTCGCCGCCAGCGCATGGTTGACGTTCGCCAGCCTGCGCAGCCCCGCTTCGCCGAGCAGGGTCATGTGGATCGAAAAGGCCAGCGCGCACAGCCCGGAGTTGGTGCAGATGTTCGACGTCGCCTTTTCACGCCGGATATGCTGTTCGCGCGTGCTGAGCGTCAGCACGAAGCCGCGCTTGCCGGTCGCGTCGACCGTCTCGCCGCACAGCCGCCCCGGCATCTGGCGGACATATTTCTCCTTCGCCCCGAACAGCCCGACATAGGGCCCGCCGAACTGCAGGCCGACACCGATCGACTGGCCCTCGCCGACGACGATATCCGCGTCCATCTCGCCCGGCGATTTGATCGCCCCCAGCGCGACTGGTTCGGTGACGACCGCGATCAGCAGCGCCTTTTGCGCGTGGCAGGCATCCGCCAGCGGCTTCAGGTCGGCGATTCGCCCAAGGATGTCGGGATATTGAACGACGACGCATGATGTGTCGCCGTCGATACCCGCGATCAGCGCGTCGATATCGGTCTCGGCACTCAGGCTTGGCAGCGACGTTTCGAGCAGATCCCCGGTATATTTCGCCATCGTCCGCGCGACCGAGACGTAATGCGGGTGCAGGCCGCCCGACAGGATCGCCTTGCCGCGCTTGGTGATCCGCCGCGCCATCCCGATCGCTTCCCAGCACGCGGTCGACCCGTCATACATCGATGCGTTCGCGACATCGGTGCCGAGCAGGCGCGCGACCTGGCTCTGGAACTCGAACAGCATCTGCAGCGTGCCCTGCGCGATTTCGGGCTGGTAGGGCGTGTAGGCGGTCAGGAACTCTCCGCGCTGGATCAGGTGGTCGACCGAAGCAGGCACATGGTGGCGATAGGCGCCGCAACCGAGAAAGAACGGCACTTGCCCCGCGACCAGATTTCTTGCCGCCAGGGCCCCCATATGCCGCTCGACCGCCAATTCGCCGGCGTGCATCGGCAGGTCGTGGATCGGCCCGTCGAGCCGCGCAACCTCGGGCACATCGGCGAACAGATCGTCGATCGACGAGGCCCCGATGGTCGCAAGCATCGCGTCGCGGTCGGGCTGGGTAAGGGGCAGATAGCGCATTTTCAGATGCTCCCCCCTCCCTGGCAGGGAGGGGACGGGGGTGGGCAGTTTTGGGGTGAGCGTTGGCCGCTCCCCCCGGCCCCTCCCTTCGCGGGAGGGGATCGGCGCTTAAAGCTTCGCGACGAACGCTTCGTAGGCGCCTTCGTCCATCAGCCCGTCGAGCTCGCTGGTGTCGGTCAGCGTCAGTTTGAAGAACCAGCCGTCGCCCTCGGGATCCTCGTTGACGAGCGCGGGCGTCTCGGCGAGCGCGGCATTGCCCTCGATCACCGTGCCCGACACCGGCGTGTAGACGTCCGACGCGGCCTTCACCGACTCGACCACGGCGGCTTCGTCGCCCTTGGTCAGTTCCTTGCCTTCGTCGGGCACGTCGACGAACACGATGTCGCCGAGCTGGCTCTGGGCATAATCGGTGATGCCGACGGTACCGATTTCGCCGTCGAGTTCGATCCATTCATGGTCTTCGGTAAAATAGCGGCTCATGAACGCCTCCTGTTAGCGGACGTAGCGGTGGGGGACGAAGGGCATCGCGGTGACGATGCCGGTGTGCGTCTTGCCGCGCTGGGCAAGCGTGATGCGGGTGCCGGGCGCCGCAAGGCCAAGGGGGACATAGGCCATCGCGATCGGCGCGCCGACCGAGGGGGCAAAGCCGCCCGACGTGACCTTGCCGACCTCGGCGCCGCCCGCGTCGAGCACGGTCGCGCCCTCGCGCACCGGCTGCCTGCCATCGACGACGAGGCCGACCCGCTTGAGTGCCGGGCCGCGCTCGCGCTCGGCGAGAATGCGGGCGGCGCCTGGAAAATCGCCCGCCTCGCGCCGCCGCTTCGACAGCGCGAAGCCGAGATCGGCCATGATCGGCGTCGTTTCGGGGTCGAGGTCATGACCATAAAGCGGCAGCCCCGCCTCCAGCCGCAGCGAATCGCGCGCGCCAAGGCCGATCGGCTTGACCTCGGGCTGGGCACAGAGCGCCTCGGCCAGCGCTTCGACAGCGTCGGCTGGCACCGAAATCTCGAAACCGTCCTCACCGGTATAGCCCGACCGGCTGATCCACAGCGCGGTGCCGTTCCAGTCGAACGATGCCGCCGCCATGAACACCAGCGAGTCGACCCCCGGCACGATCCGCGCAAGCGCGTCGACCGCCTTCGGACCCTGCAACGCCAGCAGCGCCTGCTCGTCGAGATGGTTCAGCCGCACGTCGTCGGGCAGATGCTCGACCAGATGGGCGATGTCGTCGGCCTTCACCGCGCCATTGACGACCATGTAGAAGGCCGCGCCTTCGAACGCACCGCCCCCGAGCCGCGTGACCATCAGATCGTCGAGAATCCCGCCATTGTCGGCGAGCAGCAGCGAATAACGCATCCGGCCATTGCCGAGGCCGACGATGTCGCCCGGCAACAGCTGCTCGAGCGCCACCGCGACGTCCGCGCCGCCCTCGGCGAAGAACAGCAGCTGCCCCATGTGGCTGACATCGAACAGGCCCGCGTTCTCGCGCGTCCACAGATGTTCGGCCATGATCCCTTCATATTGGATTGGCATGTGATAGTCGGCGAATTCGACCATCCGCGCGCCACGCGCCCTGTGCCATGCGTCGAGCGGCAGGGTTTCGATCATATCGATGAAATCGATTTGGTCGCTCATCGCAGGCCTTCCGTTCGCATGGGTGACGGCATGCCATGCCGGTCGCCCGGCGCTGGTCAGCCGCCCCCTCTGTCACGGAACCTGAGAGCTTTCGCCGCACGCCTGATGCGAATCGGCTTACCCCTTCGGTGGGCCGCAGCGATCAACGCCGCCCGGCCGCTTTCCAGAGTGTCTTGGCGCATGCGGTCCGGTTGCCTGAGAGATTCCGGGGCGGTTGCTCCTTCGGCGGTGGCTCGCGACCACACTCTCCCGCACATGCTCAAGGCTAAAAGCCTTCGACCCCGCCGCTTTGACGCGCCGCAGCAAGCGAGTCAATCAACGATGAAGAGTTTCGCACCGTCCTCGCTGCGCGATCGATGCGCCGCATCGCCAAAGTCGGAAACCTGGTACGACATGCCCGCCGTCAAGAGCTGGCTGCGGCCGTCGCGCAACTCATTTTCGATCGCGCCTTCAAGCACCAGCAGCACATGACCGCGGTCGCACCAATGGTCGGCAAGATAGCCCGGTGAATATTCCACCATTCGCACGCGGAGATCACCGACCGCGAAGGTCTGCCACCAAGCGGTGCCGGTTTCGCCCGGATGCTCAATACGCGGCACCGTCGACCAGTCGGTGACGGTGTGCGCCAGTTCAGGCAGCTTCATCGTGTCGCGTTATATTTCAGCTGTTCGTTGGTGAGCTGGAATCCGACCAGCGCCTCAAAGGTCGCGCGCTGCACCGCGGCCCGGATGTTGGGCCGCGCGAGCGGGTCGATCGCCGCATCCTCGTTGCCCGCCTTGCGTGGGCGGGTAAGCTGCTTGCGAATATCAGCGGGCAGCGTCGCCGCCGAACGGAGTACATTGGCGGTCGCCTGGCCGCTGGCACTCGCGCGCAGCTGGCCATCGTCGAAATGCACCGACACCCGGCTGATCCGTTTCGACACGACGACCGTACCGCCCTGCAGCACCGTCACGAAATAGGGCAGCACCACATCCCGGGCGCCTTGAGGATTGGTCCGGCGGGCCAGCACGTCGAAGGTGATCGCGGTCGACACATTCTCCCCGACATCGCTGCAGGTCGATCGCACCCGGGTCAGCGTCGCCGTCACGTCGAGCGCGGACTGGTCCTCGCTCGCCGGCGGGTTGAACAGGGTGATGTCGCCGGTCGTGGCCGGCACCGCGACGGCGGGACAGGCGGTGCGGATCGCGGTGATCCCCTCCGCCGTCAGCTCGCCGGCCCGCGTGGCGCAGCCCGCCAGCGTCAGGCCAACCAGGGCAGGCAGAATGATTTTGGCGGCGTTCACGCGCGGATACCCTTCGCAATAAAGCGGGGTCGCGCACCGTCGACGGCGGACGACCCCTGTTGGCGCTACCATAGGAACCGGCTTTCGCGCGCGCAAGCAATCGCGTAGAGACGGCGGCCATGACCATCTCCGAAAAGCCGCAGCTCGACCTGCTGATTGCCGCCCCGCGCGGCTTTTGCGCCGGCGTCGACCGCGCCATCCACATCGTCGAACTCGCAATCGAGAAATACGGTTCGCCGGTCTATGTCCGGCACGAAATCGTCCACAACAAATATGTCGTCGACAGCCTGCGCGCCAAGGGTGCGATCTTCGTCGAGGAGCTGGAGGAAGTTCCCGATGGCGCCCCTGTCGTCTTTTCGGCCCATGGCGTTCCCAAATCGGTGCCTGTCGAGGCCGAAACGCGCGGCCTGTCCTATCTCGACGCGACCTGCCCGCTGGTGTCGAAAGTCCATCGCCAGGCCGAACGGCTGGTCGAACAGGGCCGGCACATCATCTTTGTCGGCCATGCCGGCCATCCCGAAGTCATCGGCACGTTCGGCCAGGTACCGCCCGGCGCGATGACGCTGGTCGAAACGGCGGAGGATGCGGAGACGGTCGAAGTCGCCGACCCCGGCAACATCGCGTTCCTGACCCAGACGACACTGTCGGTCGACGACACCGCCGACATCGTCGCGGTGCTCCAGCGGCGCTTTCCGGAGATCAAGGCGCCGCGCGGCGAGGACATCTGCTACGCGACCTCGAACCGGCAGGCCGCCGTCAAGGCGATCGCCGATCACTGCGACGCGATGCTGGTGATTGGTGCGACCAATTCGTCGAACTCGCTGCGACTGGTCGAAGTCGCCGAACGGCACGGCATCCCTGCGCGGCTGATCCAGCGTGCGAGCGACCTCAATCTCGACTGGCTCGACGGCGTCCGCACGCTCGGCATCACCGCCGGTGCCTCCGCCCCCGAGATCCTGGTGCGCGAGCTCGTCAACCGGCTGGCCGAACATTTCACGATCACCGAGCGCGAGGAGGAAACCACGCGCGAGACGATCTCGTTCAAGCTGCCGCGCGGCCTCGAAGCCGCCACCGCCTGACCCCTTGGCCGTCTACACCCATGTCTCGGCAGAAGCGCTGGCCGCGTTTCTGACGCGGTTCGACGTCGGCGAACTGATGTCGGTCAAGGGCATCGCCGAAGGGGTGGAGAACAGCAACTATCTCATTGAGACCACGCAGGATCGCTTCATCCTGACGCTGTATGAAAAGCGCGTCGACGCCGCCGACCTGCCCTTTTTCATGGCGTTGCTCGATCACCTGGACGCCAAGGGCCTGCCGGTGCCGCCCGCGATCAAGGACCGGCATGGCGAGGAAATTCATGAGCTGGCCGGCCGCCCCGCCTGCCTGATCAAGTTCCTGCCCGGCGTGTCGCTGTCGCATCCGACCCCTGACCAGGCGCGGGCGGCGGGTGCTGCGCTGGGCAGGCTGCACCTTGCAGTCGCCGATTTCGAACCGATTCGTGCCAATTCAATGGGAATCGACAGCTGGGGACCGCTTTTCGAACGCTGCGGCCCGGCACTGGACGACATCCAGCCCGGCCTGCACGACGAGGTCGAGGAGATCGTCGCGGCGGTGCATGCCGAATGGCCCGGCGCGAATTCGTTGCCCGTAGGCGCCATCCACGCAGACCTTTTTCCCGACAATGTGCTGATGCGCGGCAACACGGTGACGGGGCTGATCGATTTCTATTTCGCCTGCACCGATTTCCGCGCGTATGACCTTGCCGTCATGCATGGCGCCTGGGCATTTGACGCAGCGGGCACGCGCTACGACGCCAAGGTCGGCGACGCGTTGATCGAGGGCTATCGCGACATCGTGACCCTGATGCCGGCGGAGCTCGACGCACTCCCTGCGCTCGCACGCGGTGCCTGTCTGCGCTTCTTCCTCAGCCGGGCATGGGATTGGCTCAACATTCCGGGCGATGCGCTGGTGACGCGCAAGGATCCGATCGCTTATCTCCGCCGATACCGGCATTATGCGGCCGGTGGCGGCTGGGCATGACCGAACTTCCCAGGGTCGAAATCTTCACCGACGGCGCGTGCAAGGGCAATCCGGGTCCGGGCGGCTGGGGCGTCGTGCTGCGCATGGGCGCGACCGAGAAGGAGCTGTCGGGCGGCGAGCCGCTGACGACCAACAACCGCATGGAAATGATGGCCGTCGTCCAGGCGCTCGGGGCGTTGAAACGCCCGTGCAATGTCACCCTGTTCACCGACAGCCGCTATGTGATGGATGGCCTGACCAAATGGGTGCATGGCTGGCAGCGCAACGGCTGGAAGACCGCCGACAAGAAGCCGGTGAAGAATGGCGATCTGTGGCAGGCGTTGCTGGCCGCGACCAAGCCGCACCGGATCAACTGGCAATGGGTGAAGGGCCATGCGGGTAATCCCGGCAACGAGCGCGCCGACCAACTGGCGAGCGACGCCGCCATCGCCGCTGCGGGCCGCGCCGCCTAACGCCTAGCGCCTAGCGCCTAGCGCCCCGGGCGCGAATCGGACATAGCTGCACCGCCGCAATCGCAAAGGGGATCGAACGCGCGATGTCTCTCCCGTCACGCCACCGCGCAACAGGGACGCGCCGGGTCGCCTATAGCCGGTTCGGGCTGCAGGTGCTGGCGGCAAGCATCGTCGCCCATGCGATCCAGATCGTCACCCAGACCGCTTTTCCCCTCCTGCTCGTCGTCAACATCGCCGCGCTTTTCTATCTGCGCTGGCGGGCGACGCTCTATATGCGGAGCGGCCGGGCAGATTTCGACGCGGTGATCGCGGCCGAAATGATGGTCGCGTTCGGCGTGCTGTCGCTGATCCTCGGCATTACCAGCGCGGTGGCGCCGCTGTTCGTCGGCACCGCGAGCTTGCGGGTCGACGATCTGGCGGCGCTCGGGCCGCTGGCGACGCCGTTTCTCGAAGGACTGGCGACGGCCGGCCTTGCCCCGTTCTTCGCGGTGCTGCTCCGGATCGAGGCGCATGAGGTCGAGACATCGTTCGATTCGAGCGTCGACATATCCAACCTCGCCACCGCGACGCGCGATCTGACGCGCGAGGTCCGCGCCGCCTTCAAGGCGATCCGGCAGTTGCAGGAATCGGCGCAGGACGCGACGATGGCGGCCCATCTGCTCGCCAATGAAGTGCGCAACGATGCCGGTCGGCTCGGCCAGGTTTTCGCGGTGGGCGAGAGCCAGCTGAAACAACTCGGCGCAGCTGCCGAGACCAGCACCGCCGAAGTCGCGCGGCTCGCGAACGAAACGGCCAAGCTCAACACGACCACGACCGAGGCCAGCGCGATGCTCAACGCGCTCGGCGACCTGATCGAGTCGGTCGAGCGTTTCGTCAAGCCGACGGCAAAGCGGCCTTGAACGCCCTGTGAGCAAGGGAGGGTCGCCGCGCAGCACGCTGCATATGCAGATGGGTCAGGAAACGATCTACCTGCTGCTAGCGGTAACGATGTTCACCACGATCATCCTGGGTGGCTATCTGTTGGCCGTCATCCGCGCGCAGCCCCGGCAGAACCCGCCGATCATCGTTCTGCCCGAAGCGCAGGGATTTTCGTTCGCGGCCGGATCGGCGGCATTGACGCCGGGATTCGAGGATCGGTTGCGGCGGCTGATCATACCGCGCATCCGCGATACCGGCTTCAAATATCAGGCATCGGTGATCGAGGTGATCGGTCATACCGACGCGGTGCCCCGCCGCAGCGCCGACCAGCGCAGCAATCTCGACACGGTACTCGTACCGCTGTTCCTGGGTAAGGAGACTGCCGCGCCGGTGGCGGTCGACAATGCCGGGCTCGGCATGGCGCGCGCGGTTTCGGTCGCACGGTTCATGCGGATGGAGGGCCTGCGCGACTTCACGCTCGTCCCGCTGTCGGCCGGCCCGTTCCTGCGACCCGATGACAGCGCGGTGACCGCGGACGACGGCGATGCCGACGGGACTCGGCGTCGGATCGAAATCCGACTGCGACGGCGCGAGCAGCGCTAGAGTCCGATGACTTTTGGTTGAATCAAATCCCCAACCGTTCGTGTCGAGCGAAGTCGAGACACCCTGCGCAACGCTCGTGGCCTGTTTCTCGACTGCGCTCGAAACGAACGGGTCAAGATAATGTCATCCGACTCTAGCCGGCGCGGCAGCCTTCAGAGACGCAGCTTCAGCACGTCGTGATAGCGGTTCAGTTCGATGAACCGCGCATGCGCCGCTGCTTTCGCCGCCGTATCGGCGCTTGCCGAATCGGGATGCGCGGTGCGCGCAAGCTCGCGGAACTGGCGCCGCAGTTCGGCAGCCGTCGGGCGATGATCGATCGGCCAGCCGAAAAAGATCAGCGCGCGGTCATATTCGGATTGCGGGCCGTCGGGCCGGGCATGCCAGTTGCCTGGCCCCGCGCCGTGCGTCGCCGCCATGATCGCGTCGGCGAGAGTGTGGAGCGCGGTCCCGGCCTGCGCCAGCCGGGCAAGCAGACGTTCGACATCGTGATGGCCCAGCGCCTGATTGCCGAGCAACTCGCGCGCGACCGCCTCGCCTTCGGCGATCGCGTGCTGGCGACGGTGCGCCTGCGGCGTGTCTGCCCATTGCCGTGGCCAGCGCGCGGCCAGCAGCGCGGCAAGACGACGGTGCTCGCCGATATAGGCATCGAACAACACCATATGCTGATTCAATTCATCGGCAATGCGTTCGGCATTGGCGGCGATATCCGCCGGCACCGCCAACGGATTTGCCGCGCCCGCGCGCATGTCGCGGATGAAGGCATCGAGCACGGCGAGCCGATGCTCCGGCGGCCAGCGGGCTTCGATCCGCGCGATCTTCTCGAATGTCTGGATGACCTCGGCCGCGAGCTGTACCGAGCGATAATCGCCCGAACACAGCCGCGCCTCAAGCGCGATCGCAACGTCGGGATCGACCCGGTCGAACACATGGTCGATCGAAAACAGCAGGTCGAGCACCGTATTCGCCCGCTCGATCTCGGACTGGTCGCGCGCGCGCACCCGATCGGCGTCGATGCCGATCGCCTGCAGAAACGCGGTTACGCCGTGATATGGATCCTGTTCGGCATCGACGAACCGCCAGAGCTGTCCGGGGAAAGGCTCCAGCCCCACCTGGTCGAACATGTCGACGACAGCACGTCGGCGCATCCGCTTGATCCGTTCCTCGACCGAAGCGGGAGCCCGCGCGCCCTTTCGCCTCGACGGCGCGACCCCTTGCGGCCTTGCGACGGCAGGTGTGCTGATAACCGTCGGTGCGAGCCTTTCGTCGCTGCGACGACCGAACAGGCCACGCCAGCCGCGCCGTGACACGACCCGTCCGGGCCGCCCCGCCCGCAGGCGCCGCCCACGGCCATAGGCGCCGAACCATCCGCTGAACCAGCCGAGATAACCGCCCTGCGCCACGATCTAGCCGCCGTCGCTATATCGTCGTCAGGCCGAACGGACGCCCGATCGCGCCGGAAATGGCAATCGATCGCGCCCGGCGGCGATCAGTCGAGATTTTCCTCGACCTCCGCATCGGGACCGTTCTTCTTGATCGAGTCGATTGCATTCCGTGCAGCCGCCTTGCTGGTGTAGCCTTCGGTCCAGAACATCAACTCGCTGTTATATTTGAACTTCGCGACGAATTCGCCGGCCTTGTTCTTTTCGATCACGAATTTGTGCGCCATGGTCGCATCCCCATCCAGTGTCCGGAAGGCGACAAGGCTAGCGCAGCCGCGCACGCCGCGCCAGTCAGCCAAATCGACCGGGGGCGTATCGTTTTCGGTCGATCCCCGCGACGGTTTGGGGCGGCGGCGTGTTGCTGACAAGGCTGGCCGCGATCATCGCTGCGGCTGGTGCGGTCTGGATGCCGAAGCCACCCTGCCCCGCAAACCAGAAGAAGTCGGGCACTTGCGGGTCGAAGCCGATCACCGGCAAGCGGTCGGGCGCGAAGGTCCGGAGCCCCGCCCAGCGCCGTTCGACCGCCGCGACCCGCCAATCGACGACATGTTCGAACCGATCGATCGCAACCGCGATGTCGATTTCCTCGGGCGCGGCGTCGCAGGGTATCGAGGGAATTTCGTCATGCGGGCTGAGCCAGAGCCTGCCGCCTCCCTCGGGCTTGAAATAGAATTGCCCGCCGAGATGGGCGACGTGGGGCATTGCATCGGGGCGCGGCGGATCGGTCCGCAGCTGGACCATCGTACGGCGGAAGGCGGCCAGACCCATCGGGGTAACCCCGGCTGCCAAAGCAACCTGATCGGCCCAGGCGCCGGCTGCATCGACAAGGATGTCCGCCTGCCAATCGCCCGCGCCGGTGTCGATCCGCCAGCCATGCGGACCACGCATCGCCGCCTTCAGTCGCGCCGCGGTCAGGATCGTCGCGCCGCTGCGACGTGCCCGCGCCAGATAATGCTGATGCAGCGCCGCGACATCGATATAGGCGCAGCTCGCCTCCATGATGCCGATCGTCCATTCGGCGCGCAGACCCGGCACCAGCGCCTGCGGATCGACATGGTCAAGCGCGATGCCGCTCTGCGCGAAACCGGCGACAAAGGCATCGGCCGCTGCGCGATCATCGGCGCGGCCGATATGGAGCGAGCCGAGCGGCTCCAGAAAACCATGATCGGCAAGATAGGCCCCCGACGCGCTCGTCAGCGGCTGGATCGCCGGGCCGCCATAGGTTTCCGACCAGAACGCCGCCGAACGGCCGGTCGCGTGATAGCCGGGTATCTCCTCCGCCTCGAGCAGGAGGACGCTCGCCCGGTCCCCCAGTTCGGCGGCCAGGCTGGCCCCCGCAATGCCCGCGCCGACAATCGCAACGTCGAAGCGGGTCATGCCACAGGAACGCGCGCAGCCAGAAAGAGGTCGAGTTCGGCGATTGCCCGATTGCGGACCGGATCAGCCTCACGCAGCACTTCGTGCGCGGCTTCATCACCGAATTTGACGAGGCGCACATCGGGCAGCCGGCCCGCGACCGCCACCGCCGCGCGCGCGTCGACGAGCTGATCCGCCATCGGCACCAGCATCAGGATCGGCACATTCAGCGTCCGCAGCCGAGCGTCGGCGCGCAACTGCCGAGTCGATGCGAAGGCGCCGACGACCCAGCGCCAGCTGGGCGGCCCCAGCAGCAATTCGGGCTTCGCGTGCTGCCACCACAGTTCATCGCCATAGCGGTCGAGGTCGTTGGTCAGCAAACTCTGGCGCGTCGCGGTACCACGCGGCGTCTCGTTCTCGCGCCAGGCGGCACGCGCGCTGTTGCCGATGCCGCCGATGATCCGCGCGATCCGCTCCCCCAGCCACGGCCCGAATCCGCTCTTGATGCCGAGCATCGGCGCAACCAGCACGGCGGCGTCGGGCGCCACCGCCCCTTCGACCAGCCCGCGAAGCACCAGATGGCCGCCCATCGAATGCCCCATCACGACCGTCGGACCGGCGGCTTCGGCACGCCACGCTCGCCAGAAATCGGCGAGATCGCGAATATAGGTTGCGAAATCGTCGACATGGCCGACGTGCGGATCGGGCGACAGCCGCCCCGATCCGCCCTGCCCGCGCCAGTCGAGCGACGTGACGGACCAGCCCTGGTCGTGCCAATGCGCGATCAGTTCCAGGTATTTTTCAACGATATCGCCGCGCCCGCCCTGGAAAAGGATACGGCCTCGCGGCGCGCCTTCCGCCGGCCAGTCGAACCGCCGGAGCGACCAGCCATCGGCAGCCGACCAGAAGGTGAAACGGGCCGCGGCGGGAATCGCCCGACGGTACAGTGCGGAAGAGGCCATCGGCGGTGGTTACTTTTTGGCAAGGCATCTCGTCTAGCGGTTAAACCGATGAGCTGGGGCAATCCGTCTGTAATCCTGCCGCTCGTGCTGGGCGCGCTCCTGCTGTCATGCGGGATCGAGGACGCGCGGCTGCGCACCATCGCCAACTGGAAGAACGCGATCATCGCGCTGCTGGCGCCGCTTTGGTGGTGGACGCTTGGCCTGTCGCTATGGCCCGACGTTGCGCTGCAGATCGGTATCGCGCTGCTGGTGTTCGCTTTCTTCTTCGGCGCCTTTGCGCTCGGCCAGATGGGCGGTGGCGACGTCAAGCTGATCGGCGCGCTCGCCTTGTGGTTTCCATGGTCCGCGCTGCTGGGCCTGCTGGTGATGATGTCGCTGATCGGCGGCGTCGTCACGATTGTGATCGCCGTCGAGCGGTGGTGGCGCAGGCGCCAGGGCCCGGTCGAGATACCTTATGGGGTGGCCATCGCCATCGCCGGATTAATCACGGTTCGTGAACCGCTTCTTAACCAATTTACGTGAAGGCTAGGCGCGAGGATCAACTGATCCGCGTCCACAGGGGTGCAAGACGTCATGGATGTACGGAAGATCGTATTGCTCGTTGGCGCGCTGCTCATCGCAGCCGTGACCGCCTTTATGGCGCGCAGCCTGATCCTTGGCAGCGGCGCGCCGGCCGCGACCGCGCTTGGCGCACCGCCGCCGCAGGTGAACGGGCCTGAAGTGCTCGTCGCGACCCGCGCGCTGCCCATCGGCACGATCCTCGACGCAACGGCGGTGAAGTTCCAGCCATGGCCGCAGGAACTGGTCGATCCCAAGGCTTACTTCGTGAAGAGCGACGCCGACACCGATCTGAAGAAATTGCAGGGCACCGTGGTGCGCTTCGCGATCACGGCTGGGCAGCCCTTGACTCAGGGCGCGCTGGTCAAGCCCGGCGATCGCGGCTTCCTGGCAGCGGCTCTCGGGCCGGGCATGCGCGCCGTCACGGTGCCGGTGTCGACCCAGTCAGCCGTCGCCGGCTTCGTTTTCCCGGGCGACCGGATCGACCTGATGCTGACGCAGTCGGTGCCCGGCGGCGGCGATGGTCCGCCGCTCAAGGTGACCGAGACCGTCCTCAAGAATCTGCGCGTGCTCGCCACCGACCAGCGGACCGACAATACCGTCGATGACGAAGGCAAGACGGTGGTGCGGACCTATTCGACCGTCACGGTCGAAGCGACGCCGAAGCTTGCGGAGAAAATCGCGGTCACCCAGAATCTGGGCGGGACGCTGACGGTCGCGCTGCGCTCGATCGCCGACAATGCCGCCGAGCTCGAAGAAGCGATCGCATCAGGCTCTGTCTCGGTGCCCGAAGGCAACGATCCGAAGGCCGAGCGCGCCATGATGGCGAAGGCCGAGGGCCAGGCATCGGCCAGCAAGACGACCTATGCCACCGGTGCGGACGTATCGCGGTTCCAGCGTTCGACCGTTCCCGGCAAGCCGGCCAACAGCAATAACGGGTTCGGCGCACCAGCAGTAGCCACGCCGGCGCCGGGCGGCGCCTATCCCGGCGCCGCTGCGCCAAGGGGTCCGGTCCTGCGCGTGGCGCGCGGCAACAACGTGACCGAAGTTCCGATTGGGGGGAAGAACTGAGATGCGCATGACCATCCTGCAGCGCTCGATCGGAGCGACTGTGGCAACGGCACTGATCGCCAGTCCGCCGGTGTCGCTGTCGGCCCAGACCGCGCGTCCGCGCCCGGCTACGGCCAGCAAGCCGATCACCGCCCGCGTCGCCCAGCTGCCCGCCGGCGCCCAGCGCCCGACGACCGAAGTGAAGCTGTCGATCGGCGAAGGCGAACTGATCACGCTGCCGCAGGCCGCGACCGACGTCTGGATCTCCAACCCGACCGTCGCCGACATCTATGTGCGCAGCGCGCGCCAGATCAACCTGTTCGGTAAGGATACCGGCGAAGCGACGGTGTTCGCGACCGGTGCCGGTGGCCAGATCGTCTATGCCGCCAGCGTTCGCGTCAGCCAGAACCTGACCTCGATCGATCGCATGCTGAAGCTTGCCCTGCCCGACGCCGACATCCGCGTCAGCACGGCCGGGCAGATCGCGGTGCTGACCGGCACCGTCGCGACGCCCGACGACATCGCCCAGGCCCATCAGCTGGCCGCATCGCTGCTCAATCCCGGCGTCGACGTGACCGCCCCCGGCGTGCAGCTCAAGGTCGTCGTCATCAACCGGTTGAAGACCGCGACGCCGCTTCAGGTGCAGCTGCACGTCAAGTTCGCCGAAGTCAGCCGCACGTTCGTCAAGAACATCAGCAGCAACATCGCGACCCGCGACCAGACCGGTGGCTTTTCGTTCGGCGTCGGCTCGGGCCGCTCGCCCGGCGCGGTGACGCAGGCCGACCTCGCCACCTATCCGACCGCACGCATCCCGACCGCGAATGGCGGCGTGATCGAGGGTCCGTATGACCCCTCGACCGGCCAGTTCGTCAATCCGCGCGGTTCGAGCATTTCCGAAATCGCAAAGGCCAGCGGCACATTCACGACGCTTGGCCTCGCCGGCCGCCTGTTCGGGCTCGACATCCTCCAGGCGATCGACCTGGGCGAGCGCAACGGCCAGGTTTCGACACTCGCCGAACCCAATCTGACCGCATTGTCGGGTGAAACCAGCTCGTTCCTGGCGGGCGGCGAATTCCCGATCCCGATCAGCCAGGGGCTGGGCGCGGTGTCGGTCGAATATAAGCAATATGGCATCAGCCTCGCCTACACGCCGACCGTGCTCGCCGATGGCCGCATCAGCCTGCGCGTGCGCCCCGAAGTGTCGCAGCTGACGAGCTCGGGCGCGGTGCAGATCAACGGCACCACGATCCCGGCGCTCAGCACACGGCGCGCGGAGACGACGGTCGAGCTCGGTTCGGGCCAGAGCATGATGATCGCCGGCCTGCTCCAGAACGATCACAACAATTCGATCGAACAGACGCCGGGCCTCGGCAATGTCCCGATCATCGGCTCGCTGTTTCGTTCAAACGGTTTCCAGCGCAACGAGACCGAGCTGGTGATCGTGATCACGCCGTATCTCGTCAAGCCGGTCAACGCTAACGACATCGTGCTGCCAACCGACGGCTACAAGGCGCCGACCGACCTCGGCCGCGTGTTCCTCGGCCAGCTCGGCAGCGGTACGACCGGCGGCGATCGGCCCAAGCCCAGCATGGCGCCGCCGCAGACCGTCGTTGCGCCGTCGCTCGGTGCGGTAGGCCCCGCCGAAGTCGGTCCGCGTACCGAAACCCCGGCCCCCGGCCCCGCCCCGTCGCGTCGCGAGGAAAAGGCCGTCCCGCCCGATCCGCGCAAATCGTCCGGCGCGGCCCCCGGATTCAACCTGCAATGATCGCCCGTCGCCTTCAGGAGAAAGCCATGCGTCGCCGCCTTTCGATGATCGTGCTCTGCGCGCCCGCACTGATGGTTGCGGGATGCACCGGCACCGTTAACCGCGGTCTCGATTCGGTCCATCAGCCCGTCGTGTCGCGCACCGACTATGTGTTCGACGTCGTCACCGACGGCGGCCAGGTATCGGCTGCGGAAATGCAGCGCCTCGTCGGCTGGATGGCGACGCTGCGGGTCGGCTATGGCGACCGTATCGCCGTCGACGATCCCAGCGGCACCGCCGATGGCGCGCGTGCGCAGATCGGTGCGCTCGTGGCGCGTTACGGCCTGTTCCTTGAGGACAATGCGCCGATCACCGCCGCAGCAATGACCCCGGGCACGGTTCGCGTCGTCATCACCCGCGCGGTGGCGTCGGTTCCGGGCTGCCCCGACTATAGCCGCACCGGCACCGTCGAGTTCGAAGGCAATACGACCTCGAACCACGGCTGCGCGGTCAATGCCAACCTCGCCTCGATGGTTGCCCGCCCGGAAGATCTGGTGCGCGGCCGTCCAGGCACCAGCACGTCCGATCCCGTCACCAGCAGCAAGGCCGTTCAGGCACTGCGCCGCACGGTCAACAGCGGCAGCAACGGGCTGAAGTCTGAAAGCACGGGAGGCAAATAATGAACGCACCCTGGTCCGGCCGTCCCGGCACGCGCGAGCCCTTTGTCGGGTTCGTCTGCGACGAAACCACCGCCGAGGCGATCCGGCCGATCGCCGTCGAACTCGGCTGGGCGCCCGAAAAGGTCAACAAGGGCGGCCTGCGCAACGCCGTGCAGACGCTGTCGGTATCGGCAAGCCCGCACGTCCTGTTCGTCGATCTGTCCGAAAGCGGCGATCCGCTCAACGACATCAACGCGCTCGCCGAAGTGTGCGAACCCGGCACCGTCGTGATCGCGGCGGGCCAGGTGAACGATGTGCGCCTGTACCGCGACCTCGTCGCCAGCGGTATCCAGGACTATCTGCTCAAGCCGCTCAACCCCGATATGCTGCGCGAAGCGTTTGCGACCGCGCAGGCGCTGCTGAACGCGCCGAAGCATGTCGAGGTCTCCGAAGAACGTCCGCATTGCTCGATCGCCGTCATCGGCACGCGCGGCGGCGTCGGCGCGTCCTCGATCGCGACGTCGCTTGCCTGGCTTACCAGCGACAAGGGCGCGCGCAGCACCGCGCTGCTCGATCTCGACGTTCATTTCGGAACCGCGGCGCTCGCGCTCGATCTCGAGCCCGGCCGCGGCCTGACCGATGCGATCGAGAATCCAAGCCGGATCGACGGTCTGTTCATCGAACGCGCGATGGTCAAGTCGAGCGAAAAGCTGTCGATCCTGTCGGCCGAAGCACCGATCAACGCACCGATCATCAGCGACGGCTCGGCTTTCTATCAGCTGCAGGAAGAAATGCGGGCGGCGTTCGAATGCACGATCACCGATCTGCCGCGGGCGATGCTCGTCAACCATCCGCATCTGATCAGCGACGTGCAGGTCGCGATCGTCGTCACCGAATTCACGCTTGCGGCGGCACGCGACACGATCCGCATCCTGTCGTGGCTGAAATCGAATGCGCAGCAGACGCAGGTATTCGTGATCGCCAACAAGGTTCACGCCAACGCGCCGCTCGAAATCAGCCGCAAGGATTTCGAAGGCTCGATCGAGCGCAAGGTCGATGTCGTCATCCCGTTCGACCAGAAGCTTGCGTCGCAGGCAGCGAAGCTCGGCAAGCCGATCGCCGAAGTCGGCAAGGGCGCCAAGTCGACGGCACCGCTCGCCGAATTGTCGACCCGGCTGCTCGCGATCGCCGACGGCGCGGCGGAGCCCGTCGGCAAGGGCAAGGGATCGGCCAAGGGCGGCAAGTCCGACGGCGGTGCCAGCTCGCTGATGGGCAAGTTCGGTGACCTCAAGTCGCTGATACCGAAGCGCGCCGCGAAGAAGAAGTGATGGAACCACGCCACGCCGATCCGGCGCGGCGGAACTGGGAGTGAAGATGTGCCGCTGATGACGGTCGCCATGCTGGCCCTGGGCGCGCTTGCCGTGCTGGTGCTGCTTGTGTTCGCCTTTACCGGCCCGTCGCCGGAACGCGCCAAGGCGCGCCGCCTCAAAGGCGTCACCAACCGCCACAACGGATCGGCGGGGGCGATCGTCGACGCGCAGCTGCGGCGTATCACCGCCAATCGCGCGACCAAGGTCGATACCGCCTTTGCCAAGCTGCTGCCCAATC
Source organism: Sphingomonadaceae bacterium (assembly GCA_002863155.1). Lineage (GTDB taxonomy): Bacteria > Pseudomonadota > Alphaproteobacteria > Sphingomonadales > Sphingomonadaceae > Sphingomonas. The sequence goes on from PKED01000122.1 coordinate 36,510, forward strand.
CGGCCTTGCTGCGACTGCGCCTGTCGAAAACCGGCAAGAGCTGGACCGTCGGCCAATATGGCATGGCGACGCTGGGGCTGTTCGTGGTCGTCGCGTTTCTGCTGTGGCTGCGCGGTGCGCCGGTCATGCTTGCGCTGGGGCTTGGCATCGCGGTTGGAGTCGGCCTGCCGCACTTCGTCGTCGGCTTCTTCATCTCGCGGCGGATCAAGCAGTTCACCATCAAGTTCCCCGACGCGATCGAGCTGCTGGTGCGCGGCCTGCGTTCGGGCCTACCGATCGGCGAGACGATGGGCGTGGTCGGCGCCGAGATCGATGGCCCGATCGGGGTCGAGTTCCGCTCGATCACCGACAAGATGAAGATCGGTCGGACGATGGACGCCGCGCTTCAGGAAACCGCCGACCGGCTCGGCACGCCTGAATTCCAGTTCTTCGTCATCACCATTGCGATCCAGCGCGAAACCGGCGGCAACCTTGCCGAAACGCTCGCCAATCTGGCGACAGTGCTGCGTCAGCGCAGCCAGATGAAGCTGAAGATCAAGGCGATGTCGTCCGAATCCAAGGCGTCGGCCTATATCGTCGGCTCGCTGCCGTTCATCGTGTTCGGCATGATCTGGATGATCAACGCCAGCTATATGTGGGGCTTCTTCGTCGACCAGCGGCTGATCGTCGCCGGGCTCGGCGGGATGGGCTGGATGGGCATCGGTGCGTTCATCATGGCGCGCATGGTCAACTTCGAAATCTGAAGGGCGTCAGCATGCTGTTCCTTGCAAGTATCGCCGCCAGCGGAGGCCCGAAGATCCTGGGGATCGACGTCATCGCCGTCGCCACCCTGTTGTCCGGCGTCGCCGCGTTCATGGTTCTCGTCGCGATCTACGCCGCGACGACCGTGCGCGATCCGATGGCCAAGCGAGTCAAGGCGCTGAACGAACGCCGCGAACAGCTGAAGGCCGGCATCACCGCGTCGACCTCGAAGCGCCGCGCCAAGCTGGTCCGCCAGAACCAGACCACCGACGTCCTGCGCAGCCTGCTGCAGTCGCTGAAGGTGCTGCAGGACAGCCAGGTCAAGCAGGCACAGATCAAGCTGCTCCAGGCCGGCATCCGGTCGAAGGAATATGCGGTCGCGGTCATTTTCGGGCGGATGGTACTGCCGGTCGTGTTCGGCGGGCTGATGCTGTACCTGGTGTACGGCACCGACATGTTCGCCGACTGGTCGGCACTCAAAGCATATGGCCTGGTCGCGGGCACGTTCATCCTCTCGTACAAGGCGCCCGACCTTTACCTGAAGAACAAGATCGACAATCGCTCCAACGCGATCCGCAAGGGCCTGCCCGACGCGCTCGACCTGCTTGTGATCTGCGCCGAGGCGGGGTTGACCGTCGACGCCGCCTTTGGCCGCGTCGCCCGCGAGCTTGGCCGCGCCTATCCCGAACTCGGCGACGAATTCACGCTGACCGCGATCGAGCTCGGCTTCCTGGCCGAACGGCGCCAGGCGTTCGAGAACCTCGCGCAGCGCGTCGCGCTGGATGCGGTCAAAGGCGTCGTCACGACGATGATCCAGACTGAGAAATACGGCACGCCGCTCGCCTCGGCACTGCGCGTGCTGTCGGCCGAATTCCGCAACGAGCGCATGATGCGCGCCGAGGAAAAGGCCGCGCGCCTGCCCGCGATCATGACCATCCCGCTGATCCTGTTCATCCTGCCGACGCTGTTCGTCGTCATCCTCGGGCCGGCGGCCTGCTCGATCTCCGACGCGTTCAAGGACGGCATCTGACGCCACCCGTCGACCGGGGCAGCGCCGCGCGTGCCCCGGTCGATTTGGGACAGCGGCTGCCGGCCAAGGCCGCGGCACCCGCTTGATCGAGGCGAACTTCCGCGCAAAAGGTGGCGCCGGGTCGCAAATTTCACCGGAAACATCCCGCCGCGCCATGCCGCCGTCGATTGCCTTGCTGTTCGCGATGGGGGTGATCATCCTGATCATCGGCATGATCCTCGGCTATGTCGGCAACGATTCCGCCGAGACATGGCGCCGCCGGTTCGAGGCCGAGCGCGCCTTCTACGCCGATTACCGCACCCGCTGCCAAGCCCGGCAGATGCCCAGCGCGACGAACGAGCCGCCGCCGCCCATCGCCTTCCCGCCCCCCGGCATGCCGCCGCCCGCGCTGCCACCCGCTGCCCCCGTGCCCGCTGCTGCCGAGCCCGGAACGCGGGAGATCCTGCGCATCAACGGCATCGATGCCGCCCTTGCCGACCGGCTCGAGGCGCTCGGTGTCACCACCATCCACGACCTCGCCACGATGAGCCATGAGGACGAAATGGCGCTCGAGCTGCGGCTTGGGCTCAACGCCGGGACGATCACCCGCGACCAGTGGCGCTCACAGGCGCAGCTGCTCGACCGCCCGGCGACGCGCTAGGGTCCGATGACATTATCTTGACCCGTTCGTTTCGAGCGCAGTCGAGAAACGGGTCACGAGCGTTGCGCAGCGTGTCTCGACTTCGCTCGACACGAACGGTTGGGGATTTGATTCAAGCAAAAGTCATCCGACTCTAGGCTCAGCCGCGCTCGACAAGCTGCTGCCCGAACAGCGCGCCGATTTCACCCAGATTTTCGAGGTGATGGCGGGCCTGCCGGTGACGATCCGGCTGCTCGATCCGCCGCTGCACGAATTCCTGCCGCAT
>PKED01000058.1 GCA_002863155.1 Sphingomonadaceae bacterium
TGGTTGAATCAAATCCGCAACCGTTCGTGTCGAGCGAAGTCGAGACACCCTCCGCAACGCTCGTTGCCTGTTTCTCGACTGCGCTCGAAACGAACGGGTCAAGGTAATGTCATCCCGCTCTAGGCCGCCGCGCGCAGCTCCTGCATGGCCGCCGCCGCATAGCTCAGGCTGCGTTTGCGCGCTTCGTGGTCGAAGATCGAACTGGTCAGGATCAGCTCGTCGGCGCCGGTGCGCGCGATGAACGACGCGATCCCCCGCGCAAGCTTGGCCGGGCCGCCGACCGCCGAGCATTGCAGCACATGGTCGAGGATTGCCGACCCTTGCGCCCCCAATGTCTCGCGGTACCCCGCGACCGGCGGCGGCAGCGGGCGTGGCTGACCGGTGCGCAGCGCGACGAAGGCCTGCGCCTGCGAGCTGGCGAGATAATCGGCTTCGTCGTCGGTCGCGGCACCGAACACGTTGAACCCGGCGGCGACATAGGGCCGGTCGAGCACGGCCGAGGGGCGGAACTGGCTGCGGTAGATTTGCAGGGCCGCGTCGAGCGCATCGGGCGCGAAATGCGACGCGAAGGCATAGGGCAGGCCGAGCATGGCGGCGAGCTGCGCGCCGAACGTGCTCGAGCCGAGGATCCACATGTCGACCTTCGCGCCCGCACCCGGCATCGCGCTGATGCCCGTTTGGCCGTCATCGGCGAAATAGCTCTGGATTTCGAGCACGTCGCGCGGGAAGCCATCGGGATCGCTGTCGAGATTTCGCCGCAGCGCCCGCGCGACCCGCTGGTCCGACCCCGGCGCGCGGCCAAGGCCCAGGTCGATCCGTCCCGGAAACAGCGCATCGAGCGTGCCGAACTGTTCGGCCACCACCAACGGCGCATGATTGGGCAGCATGATCCCGCCCGCGCCGACGCGGATATGCTGCGTGGCGGCCGCGACATGGCCGATGCCGACCGCCGTCGCGCCGCCCGCGATCCCCGGCATCCCGTGATGCTCGGCAATCCAGTAGCGGGTGAAGCCGAGGCTTTCGGCATGGCGCGCGAGATCGGCGGTGTTGGCAAACGCCTGCGCCACCGTCCCGCCTTCGACGACGGGCACCAGATCGAGGAGCGAGTATTTCGTCATGGGGGCGAAGATGGGGAGGATTGGGGTAGAGTGCCAGGGGCTTTGGAAGGCGGTTGGGGTTGGCGTTTTGCCGAACTGGCGCTTAAACCTGTGTCATGCGGACGTCCGCAGAAGGTCGATTGTCGACTGGTAACTTCGCCACCAAAAATGCCCTGAGCTGGCATTGCGCCATTTCCGTGAAAGGACATAATGTCCGCGTGAGTTGGCAAAAATTTCTCTTCGGCATCACGTTCCCAAGTTTGCTTGCGCTAACGGGATGTGACCTGCGCAAACCAGTCCTGTCGGAAGGTCAGATACAGAAAATTCGGCAGAACCTGCCCGGCATAACCGACACCTGCGTGCAGACATTGCGTTATGGCGGTCTCGAATCGATGCCCGACGCTACTGAACAGTGCTTCGAGATGATGCCTCAAAAGCGATGGCAGGGGCTTTGGGCGCGAGGGTTCGAACTGTCCAGATTTTGCCCCTCGCCGGCGTCAGCTTGCTCTTACGATACGCCAGGCTCCCAAATTTGGCTGACACAGCGCGCGACCATTCCAATCAGCAAGGATATTCCTGGAGACACATATTCAATCCGATTGTTCAAAATCGAGTTCTTGGGCAGGCGGACGCGGGAAAGGGGCGCCTATGGCCACATGGGTGGATCAAGGCACGAAATTATCGTAGACAAGATTCTGTCGGTGTCGGAGATCGAAGTACCCGATCGTAGGCCGCCGAAATAGGCAACGGCGACGGAAGCCGACACGCTGTTTATGGGTTATCTACCTAGAGTCGGATGACTTTTGGTTGACTCAAATCCCCAACCGTTCGTGTCGAGCGAAGTCGAGACACCCTGCGCAACGCTCGTGGCCTGTTTCTCGACTGCGCTCGAAACGAACGGGTCAAGGTAATGTCATCCCGCTCTAAGGCAGCAGCCGTCATTGCGAGCGCAGCGAAGCAATCCAGCTTTTCAGGCTACGGCGCGGCTGGATTGCTTCGCTGCGCTCGCAATGAGGGATTGGGTCGCGGGCTGCCCCCCCCCGCTTGCCCCCATCCGCCGCGCCGCCTAGGACCGCGCGCATGCTCGCGCGCCTTGCCCATGTCCGCAACTGGATCTTCGATCTCGACAACACGCTTTATCCGGCGCGGGCCAATATTTCCGGGCAGATGGACGCGCGGATCACCCAATATGTCGTCGATACGCTGGGGCTCGACTGGGACGCGGCGCGCACGCTGCAGAAGAAGTTCTTCCACGAAAAGGGCACGACGCTTGCCGGGCTGATCGCGCATCACGGCGTCGATCCGCATCATTACCTCGCCTATGTCCACGATCTCGAGATGGACCGGCTGGAGCATGACGCGCCCCTGGTTGCCGCGATCGCACAGTTGCCGGGCAGGAAGCTCATTTTCACCAATGCCGATGCGCATTACGCTGGCCGCGTGCTCGACCGGCTGGGGCTTTCGGAGAGTTTCGAGGCGATCCACGACATCCACGCGACCAATTACGTGCCCAAGCCCGATCCGCAGGTCTATCGCGGGCTGTGCGACGCCTATGATCTCGATCCCGCCGAGAGCCTGTTCGTCGAGGACATGGCCCGCAACCTAGCGCCCGCCAAGGCGATCGGCATGACCACGGTTTGGGTCAATAACGGCAGCGAGCAGGGGCCGGGCCCCGCGCATGATTTTATCGATTTCACCACGCACGATCTCGCGGCATGGTTGCACGCGGCAATGGAGGCAGCATGACCGAGGCTCTCGCAACAACGATCGACGCGGCTTGGGAAGCGCGCGACACGATCGATTTCGACACGCGCGGGCCCGTGCGCGACGCGGTGGTCGATGCGATCCGGCTGCTCGATGCCGGGAGCGTGCGGGTCGCCGAGCCCGATGGTACGGGCGGCTGGCGCGTCAATCAGTGGCTCAAGAAAGCCGTGCTGCTGTCGTTCCGGCTGAACGACATGGCCGAGATTCCGGGCGGCCCGGGGGGTGCTGCGTGGTGGGACAAGGTGCCGTCGAAGTTCGAACATTGGGAAGCGGCCGACTTCCGTAAAGCCGGTTTCCGCGCGGTGCCGGGCAGCATCGTCCGGCGCGGCGCCTTCATCGCCAAGGGCGCGGTCCTGATGCCGAGCTTCGTCAATATCGGCGCGCATGTCGGCGAAGGGACGATGGTCGACACCTGGGCGACGGTGGGCAGCTGCGCGCAGATCGGGCGCAATGTCCATCTGTCGGGCGGCGCCGGGATCGGCGGCGTGCTCGAACCCCTCCAGGCCGGCCCGGTGGTGATCGAGGACGGCGCGTTCATCGGCGCGCGCGCGGAAGTCGCCGAAGGGGTGCGCGTCGGCGAAGGCGCGGTGCTGTCGATGGGCGTGTATCTCGGCGCCTCCACCAAGATCATCGACCGCGCGACCGGCGAAGTCCATCGCGGCTACGTCCCGCCCTATTCGGTGGTGGTGCCGGGGACGATCGGCGGCGGCGATGAGAGGCCAGCGCTCTACTGTGCGGTGATCGTCAAGCAGGTCGATGCGCAGACCCGGTCGAAGACCAGCATCAACGAGCTGCTGCGGGATTAACCGATCGCCACTGCCCCGGCGAACCCGCCCGCCAGCACCAGGCTCGGGACCACCCACCAACCCTTCAGTCGCCATGCGGCAAGGGCGGCCGCAAAGAAGATCAGCGCGACCGGCCACAGGCTGGGGGCGCGCGCGACGGTGCTCGCGGCGAGCGTGACAAAGGTCGCCGCGATAATGCCGACCACGGACGCCGCCACGCCATCGAGCAGCCGGTGCAATGTCGGGTTCTCGACCACGGCCTCAAGCCGTTCGAAGAGGATCAGCGAAAAGGCGAAGGCTGGCAGAAACATCCCCGCCGTGATCGCGACCGCACCCTGCCAGCCGCCGACGACATAACCGACAAAGGTCGCGAAGATCACCAGCGGGGCGGGGAGCAGCCCGGCGACCGCGACGCCGTCGAGAAACGCGCCGTCGCTCAGCCAGCCGCGCCCGACGGTGTCGGCGCGGACATAGGGAATGGCGGTATAGGCCCCACCGAAAGTCAGCAGACCGCCTTTCAGTCCAGCAATGAACAGCGTCGCGGCGCCCGCGCGTGCCGCATTGGCGACGATGGGCGCAGCCGGCGTCGCTTCGGGTCCGAGCAGCAGATAGCCCGCTGCCGCCAGCGCGACCGCCGTGCCCCAGCCGAAAGCGGCTCGCCCGAACAGCGCGTGCGTGGCGCCGCCAGCCAGCAGCAGCCAGAACGGGACGCCCGCCAAGGTGCCCACAAAGGCGATCGCCGCCAGTCCGGCCAGCGCGGCGCCGTGCAGCACATGCCCGCCGATCCGCCACACCGCGCGCGCGATGACCGCGAGCACCGCTGCCTGCACGCCCAGCAGGACCCCCGCGAACCCGATATTGCCCGCGACAAAGCTCACATAGCTCCAGCCGCACAGCATCATCAGCACGAAGCCCGGCAGCATGAAGCCGAGTCCCGCCAGCAGGCCGCCGATCCGCCCGCGCGCGAGCATGCCGAGATGGACGCACAGCTCATGCGCTTCGGGACCGGGCAGGATCTGCATCACCGCCAGCAGCCGGTTGAAGCGCGCGCTCGAAATCCATTGCGCCTCATCGACCAGCGCCTGTCGTACCATCGCGATCTGCGCGACCGGGCCGCCGAACGCGAGACAACCGAAGCGCAGGAAGAGCCCAAACAACGGCAGCAGGCCGATCGCGGGCGGATGGGGTTCGGCATCGGGCTGCGGCATCGCGATACTGCTCCTGGCCTTGATGCACACCTTGGCGCCCGGCCTGCTGCGCCAATCTGCCCGCTGGCTGGCGGGTGCGCAATGTCTCCCCCATTCTCGACAACCCGCCCTCAACCGCCTATCGCGCACCCCAACATATTGAGGGGAGCCTGCGAATGCCCAAAGCCAGCAAGACGCTCGACCGCGTGCTCGTGCTCGAAATGGTGCGCGTCACGGAAGCCGCCGCCATCGCGTCGGCCAAGCTGATCGGGCGCGGCGATGAAAAGGCCGCCGATGCCGCCGCGGTCCAGGCGATGCGCGAGGCGCTCAACGAGCTCTACATGGACGGCACCGTCGTGATCGGCGAGGGCGAGCGCGACGAGGCGCCGATGCTCTATATCGGCGAAAAGGTCGGTTCGGCGATCGGCAAGGGCCCGGAGATCGACATCGCGCTCGACCCGTTGGAAGGCACGACGATCACCGCCAAGGCCGGGCCGAATGCGCTCGCGGTGCTGGCGATCGCCGAAAAAGGCTGCCTGCTCAACGCGCCCGATGTGTATATGGACAAGATCGCGATCGGGCCGGGCTATCCCAAGGACCTGATCGATCTCGACAAGTCGGTCGCCGACAATGTGAAGGCGCTGGCCAAGGCGAAGGGCGTCAAGCCGCGCGAGATCATCGCCTGCGTGCTCGATCGCCCGCGCCACGAAAAGCTGATCGCCGAACTGCGCAAGCTCGGCTGCGGCATCATGCTGATCCCCGATGGCGACGTGGCCGGGGTGATCGCGACGACCAACCCCGAAACCAATATCGACATCTATATGGGCCAGGGCGGCGCGCCGGAGGGGGTGCTCGCGGCGGCGGCGCTGCGCTGCGTCGGCGGGCAGTTCAAGGGGCGGCTCGTCTTCCGCAACGACGACGAGCGCGCGCGCGCTGCGAAATGGGGCGTCACCGATCTCGACAAGCAATATGACCTGAAGGAACTGGCAAAGGGCGACTGCATCTTCGCCGCGACCGGCGTCACCGACGGGTCGCTGCTCGGCGGGGTGAAGCAGGTCGGCGGCAAGCTGATCACGCACAGCGTGGTGATGCGCGCGTCGAGCGGCACCGTACGCTGGGTAAAGGGCGAACGCCGGATCGATTGATGCTGAATCATTGCTGCGCACGTGGTGCGGCAATCGAGAGTGATATCGACGCGGCATCTTCCGTCGCAGGGGTCGCGCCGCCCCGGTTGCTCCCTGACCCAGTGCCGCTATCGTTGCGGCGATGTTGCCTGCGCCCCTGATCGACTTCACCCAGAGTGTCGGCCCGCTGCTCGACCTGGCCGGGCTGGCGGTGTTCGCGGCGTCGGGCGCGCTGGCGGCGGCGCGGCGGGGGCAGACCATGGTGACGCTCGCCTTTTTCGCGCTCGTGACCGGGGTCGGCGGCGGCACGGTCCGCGATCTGTTGATCGGCGCGCCAGTCTTCTGGGTGCAGGACAGCCGGGCGGCAGCGACCTGTCTTGCGATCGCGTTCCTGATCTACGTCACCCCCGAACGCTGGTGGCGCGGCACCGCGCTCGACTGGTTCGATGCAGCGGGGCTTGCGGCCTATGCCGTCTATGGCGCGGCCAAGGCGCTGTCGCACGGCGTGCCGGTGGTGCCGGCCGCGCTGATGGGCGTCGTGTCGGCCTGTGTCGGCGGCATCATCCGCGACGTGCTCGCGGGTGAGCCATCGATCATCATGCGGCCCGAAATCTATGTGACGGCAGCGGCGCTGAGCGCAGGGCTGTACGTCGCGCTGGTGGCGGCGGGCATCCCGGCGGCATGGGCGGCGGGGTTGGGCGCGGTCGCGGGCTTCGGCCTGCGCGGGGCTGCGATCCGGTGGAAGCTCGCGCTCCCCGCCTATCGGACGCCTGCGGGCTAGAGTCGGATGACTTTTGGTTGAATCAAATCCCCAACCGTTCGTGTCGAGCGAAGTCGAGACACGCTGCGCAACGCTCGTCGCCCGTTTCTCGACTGCGCTCGAAACGAACGGGTCAAGGTAATGTCATCGGGCTCTAGAGCCGAACGAAGAGGTTGAGGCTCGCGATGTGATTGACCCGGTCGGGGCCGCGCCGGAACACCGTCTGGTTCAGATAGCCGGGCTCGAGATTGACCTGACGGCCAATCGGGATCGAGATACCGGCGAAGCTGCGAAGCTGGTCGAATCCCGCCCGCGCGCCCCAATCGGTCGAGTTGGCGGCGTAGAAGCCTTCGACGAACACCACGCCCGACAATTTGCTACCGCGCCGGAAAGGCATCTGGGCGCGCACGAACTGGCGCAGTCGCACGCCGGTGTCGCGCCGTCCCTCCACCATGCGCTCCTCGATCCGCGACCGACCCCAGACATACAGGCCGCGCGGGGTGCGCAGGATCGGAAAGCTCAGCTGCTGCCACAGGCGATGCTCGTTGGTCGGGGTGCCGCCCTCGGGATCGGTATGGACAAAGGCATAGCCGAGATGCGCGGTCGTATCACGCGCCAGTCGCACACCGATCGCAGGGCGCAGGACGGTCTGCGTCGACCGGGTAGCATCGGTCAGCCGCGTCTGGACTTCCGCCCAGAAGATCAGGTCGCCCTTGATCGGCCCCTGCACAAGCAGCTGCGCCCATGCCTGGCCATCGTCCTGCGCCCATGCCGGCGCCGCCGATGCCAGCAGCATGCCGCCGAGCAAAAGGCGCAGCCCGGCACGCATCAGCCGCGCACGATCCCGGTCTCGCTGAACGGCCGCGGCTCGACCGGCGGGACGGCGGGCGCGTGCAGCTCGCGCTGCCAGATGCCGACATCGATCCATTGGTCGTGCTTGAAGCCGACTTCGCGGTAGACGCCCGCGCGCCGGAACCCGACCGATTCGTGGAGGCGGATCGAATAGTCATTGGGCAGCGCGATCGCCGCGATCGCCTGGGTAAAACCCTGTACGCGCAGCGTATCGACCAGCGCCTGGTAGAGCAGCCGGCCGACGCCCTGCCCCTGCACCGCGGCGCTTACATAGATGGTCGTCTCCACCGCATAGCGATAGGCGGGCCGGTCGCGGAAGCGGGTCGCATAGGCATAGGCGAGCACCCCGCCCGCCTCGTCGCCATTGGTCGCGACGATCCACGGATAAAGCCCGTCCGACGCCGCCATCCGTGCGCGCATCTGGCGGGTGTCGGGCGCCTCGACCTCGAAAGTCGCGGTGCCGGTCAGCACATGCGGCGCATAGATGGCAGCGATCGCGGCGGCGTCGTCCGGCCGCGCGGCGCGGATCGCGATCACAGTGCCGCCGTCACAGCCCGATCCGCGCCATCAGCAGCGCGAGCAGCGAGCGGTCGGCCGCGCTCGGCTGGGCGGGAGCGAGCGCTGCGCATTCGAGGCAGCGGGCCTGCACCGCCGCCCCCGTCGCCAGCCGGCGGACATCGCCGAGCGCCTGGGCAAAGATCGCCCGCCGCTGCGCCGCGATCCGGGTGAAGGCGTCGCCGGCATCGCCCTTGTCCTCGTCATCCTTGCTCAGAATATCGTTCAACAGTTTGGCCCAGGCCTCGGGCGGCTTTTCGAGATATTCGGCATGGACCTTTTTGGGGCCGAGCCCGGCGCGCCTGGCCGCTTCCTCGATCGCCTCGGGCAGGCCGCCGAAGCGGTCGACCAGGCCGATCTGGCGCGCGGTGCCGCCGTCCCACACGCGCCCCTGCGCGATCGCGTCGACCTGTTCGGGCGTCTTCTTGCGCGCCTTGGCGACCCGGTCGATGAACTGGGCATAGCCGTTTTCGATGCCCGCCTGCAGGATCGTGTCGACTTCGCCGTTGAAGCCGCCAAGGATGTCGGGCTGGCCGGAAAGCGGCGACGTCTTCACCCCGTCGGCGGTGATGCCGAGCTTGGCGAGCGTATTCTCGAAGCTCGGCAGGACCGCGAAAATGCCGATCGAGCCGGTGATCGTGTTGGGTTCGGCAAAGATCGTGTCGCCCGCGGTCGCCACCCAATAGCCGCCCGACGCGGCGACGCCGCCCATCGACACGACAACCGGCAGCTTGCGCTCCTTGGCCTCCATCACGGCGCGGCGGATCGTCTCCGACGCCAGCGCCGATCCGCCCGGCGAATCGACCCGCACCACCAGCGCCTTCAGCGGCTTGTTCTTCAGCCCGTCGCGGATCAGCGCGGCGATCGTGTCGCCGCCCGCGGTGCCGGCATCGGCCTTGCCGTCGATGATGTCGCCGGCCACGGTCACCACGCCGATCGCGTCGCCGCCGGTCGGCAGCGGATGCGCCTTCAGATAGGCGTCGTAGCGGATCGCCGCGAAGCCCGTGCTGCTCTTGGCCGGGGCGGCCCCGGCGACGGCGGCAACGCGCTTGTCGAAATCGGCCCGGTCGCCGAGCTTGTCGACCAGCCCGGCTGCAAGGTTCGACTGCGCGATATTGCCCTTGGCCGCGGTGATGACGCTTGCCGGGCTTTCGAGATAGGGTGCGATCTTCGCCTTGGGCCGCGCCTTGCTGACCGAATCGCGCCAGTCGGCGGCGATGGTGCTGTAAAGCGCCTGGCTCGCTTCCTTCGATTCGGGCGATTCGTCGGTGCGGGTATAGGGCTCGACATAGGACTTGTACTTGCCGACCCGGTAGAGGTGGACGGTGACGCCGAGCTTGTCGATCAGCCCCTTGTAATAAAGCCGCGAACCGCCGGCGCCGCTGAACAGCGTGCCGCCCATCGGGTTCATCCAGATCTCGCTCGCATTGGCGGCAAGCCGATAGCTGCTGTCCGAATAGGCGGTGGCATAGGCGAGCACCGGCTTGCCGCTTGCGCGGACCCGGGCGATCGCCGCGCCGACCTCGTTGAGGGCGGCGGGCAGGCCACCGGCAAAGGAATCGAGGTCGAGCACGACCGCCTTCACCCGCGCATCGCCCTTCGCCTCGTCGAGCACGCGGATCACGTCGCGCAGGCGATATTCGCGCGGGCCCGAATCGCCGCCGAAGTTGAACTGCGGCGGTGCCGGCTGTTCGACGATCACGCCGGCAAGGTCGAGCACCAGCGCACCGTCGCGCGCCACCGCCCGGTTGGGCCGCGACGCCAGCGCCGCGAACAGCGCGCCGAAGAACAGCAGCATGGCGACCAGCACCAGCGCATCCTTGATGCCGACCAACAGCTTCCAAGCGCCCCGCAGCAATTTCACGTCGCAGTCTCCATCACGGCATCGGCGGATGCCCTCTCATATCCCTTTAGCCGCCAGTGTCTGGTTTCAGCAATACGCCTTTATGGCCGGGGACTGCCGGTCCGCACCGGGCCGCGTGACGATCGCGCTTTGCCGCGCTAGGGGGCATCCGCCATGTCCGCGCCGCCGCCTCTGCCCGCCATCACCGCCGACGCCCCGGCGAGCATCGGCGAGGAACTGCGCGCGCTGGCCCGGCTCGCGGCGCCGCTGGCGGGTGCCAATCTGGTCCAGATGGCAGTCTACGCGATCGACGTGATCTTCGTTGCCCGGCTGACTCCGGTCGATTTTGCGGCGGCGACGCTTGGCGTGTTCCTTTACAGCCTCTGCCTGTGGGCGATGCTCGGGCTGGCGACGGCCTGCGCGCCGATCATCGCCGCCGAGCTCGGCCGCCGCGCGCATGCGGTGCGCGAAGTGCGGCGCTCGTTCCGGATGGCACTCTGGCTGTCGGTCATCGTGTCGCTGCCGCTGGTCGTGATGCTGGCGCATGGCGAAACGATCTTTCGCCTCGCCGGGCAGGATCCGCGGGTCGCCGCGCGGGCGGGCGATTTCCTCGACATCCTGCTGGTCGCACTGGTGCCGAGCATTGCCGCCGGCGTGATGCGCACCGTTGCCGCAGCACTCGGCCGCCCCGGCTGGGCGCTGGTCGTCACCGGCATGGCGCTGGCGGTCGGCGCGTTCGGCAACTGGGCGCTGGTGTTCGGCAATGCCGGCTTCCCCGCGCTCGGGCTGGAAGGCTCGGCGATCGCCAGCGTCGTCACCACGCTGGCGATGGTCGCGGCCTTTGCCGCGATCCTGATGCTCGATCCCCGATTGCGGCGCTACCGGCTGTTCGGCCGCTGGTGGCGCCCCGAATGGCCGCGCCTGGTGGAGATATTCCGGCTCGGCCTGCCGATCGCGCTTGCCTTCACCCTCGAAGGGTCGCTGTTCGGCGGCGCGGCGATCCTGATGGGGCTGATCAGCGTGGCGGCGGTCGCCGCGCACGCGGTCGCGCTCAACATCGCCGCGATCGCGTTCCAGATCCCGCTCGGCATCGGCCAGGCGGCAACGATCCGGGTCGGCATGGCTTATGGCGCGCGCGACCCGGCCTGGATCGGGCGGGCAGGCACCGCCGCGATCATGGCGGGAATCGGTGTGATGACCCTGACCGCAGCGACGATCTGGCTCGCGCCGTCGCTGCTGGTCTCCGCCTATCTCGATCTCGACGCACCCGCCAATGCGCAGACGGTGCCGCTGGCGATCCGTTTCCTGGCGGTCGCGGCGATGTTCCAGCTGCTCGACGGCGCGCAGGTCGTGCTGGCGGGCGCCCTGCGCGGCCTGCAGGACACCCGCGTGCCGATGCTGATCGCGGGTTTCGGCTATTGGGTGGTCGGCTTCGGGACCAGCATCGCGCTCGGCTTCTGGACAAAGCTCGAGGGCGTCGGCGTCTGGATCGGCCTGGCCGCCGGGCTGCTCGCGGTGTCGATCCTGCTGTTCTGGCGATGGCGCGCACGCACGAGACTTGGCCTGGTTCCAGGACCCTCCACCGCTTAACCATTTTTTGTGCCCGCCCGTCGCCGTCAACGGTTGACGGGCGATGAACGGATGCACATATGCGCCGTGTTGGCACTCCCAAGAGGTGAGTGCCACCAGCCTTATCAACCCATGAAGAAAGGATGGAGAGCATGAACTTTCGTCCCCTCCACGACCGCGTGCTCGTTCGCCGCGTTGAAGCCGAAGAGAAGACCGCGGGCGGGATCATCATCCCCGATACCGCCAAGGAAAAGCCGCAGGAAGGCGAAGTCGTCTCGGTCGGCACCGGCACCCGCGCCGATGACGGCAAGGTCACGCCGCTCGACGTGAAGGCAGGCGACAAGATCCTGTTCGGCAAATGGTCGGGCACCGAAGTCAAGGTCGGCGGCGAAGACCTGCTGATCATGAAGGAATCGGACATTCTGGGCATCGTCGGCTGACATGCCCCGGCCCCGGCGCGATCCGTCCGGGACCATCCGCAACCTGCAACTTCCGCAACTTCACTCAATCTGAAAGGGCAGTCCAATGGCAGCCAAGGACGTAAAATTCTCGCGTGACGCACGCGAACGCATTCTGCGCGGCGTCGACATCCTCGCCGACGCGGTCAAGGTCACGCTGGGGCCGAAGGGCCGCAACGTCGTGATCGACAAGAGCTTCGGCGCACCCCGCATCACCAAGGACGGCGTCACCGTCGCCAAGGAAATCGAACTGAAGGACAAGTTCGAGAATATGGGCGCGCAGATGGTGCGCGAAGTCGCCTCGAAGACCAACGACGTCGCCGGCGACGGCACCACCACCGCGACCGTGCTCGCCCAGGCGATCGTTCGCGAAGGCATGAAGTCGGTCGCGGCCGGCATGAACCCGATGGACCTGAAGCGCGGCATCGACCTCGCCGTCACCAAGGTCGTCGACGATCTCAAGTCGCGTTCGAAGCCCGTCTCGGGCACCAACGAAATCGCCCAGGTCGGCATCATCTCGGCCAATGGCGACACTGTCGTCGGCGAAAAGATCGCCGAAGCGATGGAAAAGGTTGGCAAGGAAGGCGTGATCACCGTCGAGGAAGCCAAGGGCCTCGAATTCGAGCTCGACGTGGTTGAGGGCATGCAGTTCGATCGCGGCTACCTCTCGCCGTATTTCATCACCAACCCGGAAAAGATGACGGTCGAACTCGCCGACCCGTACATCCTGATCCACGAAAAGAAGCTGTCGAACCTGCAGGCGATGCTCCCGATCCTGGAAGCCGTCGTCCAGTCGGGCCGTCCGCTGCTGATCATCGCCGAGGACATCGAGGGCGAGGCACTCGCGACGCTCGTCGTCAACAAGCTGCGTGGCGGCCTGAAGGTCGCCGCCGTCAAGGCGCCGGGCTTCGGCGATCGCCGCAAGGCAATGCTCGAGGACATCGCGATCCTGACCAAGGGCGAGATGATCTCCGAAGACCTCGGCATCAAGCTCGAGAATGTCACGCTCGGCATGCTCGGCCAGGCCAAGCGCGTCACCATCGACAAGGACAACACGACCATCGTCGACGGCGCGGGCGACCATGACGCGATCAAGGCACGCACCGAGGCGATCCGTGCGCAGATCGAGAACACCACCAGCGATTACGACCGTGAGAAGCTCCAGGAGCGTCTGGCGAAGCTCGCCGGTGGCGTGGCCGTGATCAAGGTCGGCGGCGCGTCGGAAGTCGAAGTGAAGGAGCGTAAGGACCGCGTCGACGATGCGCTGCACGCGACCCGCGCGGCTGTCGAGGAAGGCATCGTCCCCGGCGGCGGCACCGCGCTGCTCTATGCCACCAAGGCAATCGAGGGCCTGCAGGGCGCGAACGAGGACCAGACCCGCGGCATCGACATCGTCCGCAAGTCGCTGACTTCGCTCGTTCGCCAGATCGCGACCAATGCCGGCCATGACGGCGCGGTCGTCTCGGGCAAGCTGCTTGACCAGACCGACACCTCGTTCGGCTTCAACGCCTCGACCGACGTGTACGAGAATCTCGTCACGGCGGGCGTGATCGATCCGACCAAGGTCGTGCGCACCGCGCTGCAGAACGCGGCCTCGGTCGCAGGGCTGCTGATCACCACCGAAGCGGCGGTGAGCGAGCTGCCTGAAGACAAGGCACCGGCGGGCATGCCCGGCGGCGGCATGGGCGGCATGGGCGGCATGGACTTCTGATCCGAAGGGCGGCCTGCGCTACATTGGCGCAGGACCCGCCCGAGGACGGACGGCGGGTCGGCGCAGCCCGACCCGACCGACGGATCCCGGCTTTGCCGGGACCGTGCTCGCCAACGACCGAAAACAGCAAAGGGCCGGGGGAGCGATCCCCCGGCCCTTTCGCGCTTCTCCTGCCGAGGTGGGCAGCATCACAGCGTGCAGTTGTGTCGCTTGACGTCGCTCATGATCACCGCCTGCCAGCTGCCGTTGATCGTGGATGACGGCTGGTCGGGTGCACGGAACTCGCTGATCGGCACGCCCATGCTGACAAGCGTGACGACGAAGCCCGTATTCACTTTCTGGCCGCGCCACAGCGCGCTGTATTTGCCCGGGTTCGGGTCTCGCCAGCGGCGGCTGGTCGCGGTCAGTCTCTGCTTGGCGGCGATGATCGGCGCGAGCGCGCGCCGTCCCGGAGGGCCGATGCGACACAGCGCGGCAACGGCGGCGTTGATCCCCTCCGACGCGTTGGAGCGTGCATAGCTGTCGTCCTCGATGCCCGCGACCCGCTCGGCACCAAGGGTGACGATGTCGGTCAGCAGCGGCACCGCCGCCGCCCCGCCCGCATCGAGCTTGCCGATGATCCTGTCGGCGCGCGCGGCAATGACCGGGTCGCGCAGGATGTCCGTGAGCGACGAAGGCGGCGACACAAACCAGGTTTCAGGCATATTGGCGATGATCGAGTTCAGCGCATGATGAGGAAAGCTGCCACTGTCGCTCGACGGCAGCCTTGCAAGCCTTGCGACCGCACTGTCGCCGATTACCGCATAGTCGGCGCCGAGCATCTTCGCTATTTCGTAGCGCGGCTCGATCTTGGTGAAGCGGTCATCACCGATTGCCCGCGCAAGCAGCGCCGCGTCGCCGGGCCTCGCCCCGTTCCGGGCGATGTCGACCATCACCGAATTGGCGAGCAGTAGCCCGGCATCGTCGCGCTCGCGCCGCGGATCGGCGAGTGCCGCCGCAAGCAGCTCGCGCATCCGCAGCGGCGATGTCCCTTCAGGCAGTTCGGCGTTGAACGCGACGAGGCTGCGCAGTGCCGCCACGCTGCTCCAGGTCCAGCGCCCTTCGCCGACCGTCTTTCGGTCCCAGCGCCAATGCATGTTCTCAAATCCACCGGTGAACTCGGGGGCCAGCGGTATCGACAGCAATTGCGCATGGGTATTGGTGAAACGGCCTGTCGGTCGCATCTCGCCCCTGCGGTGATGGTACACGGTGATACGCTCACCTTCCGCCTTGCCCGGCGCGAGCGACCATGGCCCAATGAAGCGGTCCCGCGACAGCGCAACCCGCTCGATCGTCCAGTCTGGACGGATGGGCCCGTTGAAACTTACAAGGCAGTCGCCCCCCGCGACCCGCGCCTCGACGATTTCCTTCAGGCCGGGCGGCGACGGAAAGCGCATCGCCCCGCCCTGCTGTGCCCGATCGGGCCAACCGTTCCATTTGAGCGAATCGCCCGAATAGGTAAATGGCGGACACACGTCGCGCCGCTCGATCGTGAAGGCTTGTCCGGGTTTGCCGATCTGGCCGGCATAGACGATCCGGGCATTGCGATTGTACAGCAGCCTGAGGCACAGATCGTCGCAGCTATTGTCGCGCTGATGCCAGCCGCCCGTCGCCTCGTCGCGTACCAGTACCACCGTTCCGCCGATCGGCAGCGGGCGCGCGGGCCGGATGTCGCTCGCGATCGCGATCGCCAAGCTGGCGTTGGTGACGGCATTGCTGAGAGTGGGCACGCCTGCGCCGACGAGAATCGGGCCTGCCAGCGCCAAGGGGGCAGCCGCCCACCAGCCAAGGCCGATACGGCGCGCAGCGGCATAAGGGACTGCGAACAGCCATCCATACATCGCAACTAAGGGCGAAAGGCCCAGGATCAACCCGGGTATAATCAGAAGGAACAGGCCGATGACGACAAGCGCAGGGATCGCGAGTGCGACGCAGGCCAGCGCCGTCACGCCGAGCAGCACCAACAGGCAAGTCTTCTCAGCGCCGCTCATACCGTGCGCGGTAACCGACAATAACTAGGGTCGAGACTCAATCGCAGCCAGAATGCCACAGCGGCAGCGAGGCTTACGGCTGAGAGGAAGTTTCTGGCTAGCTTGTCGTATCGGGTAGCGATGCGGCGGAAGTCCTTGAGGCGGCAGAACATGGCCTCGACCCGCCAGCGGTCCTTGTAGCGCCGTTCGTCATACTGGATCGGACGCTTGCGGTTGCGCCTTCCGGGGATGACGGGGATGGTGCCCTGTTCACGCAAGGCAGCCCTGATGCGATTGGCGTCGTAGCCACGGTCGGCGATCACCCGTTTCATGCCGATAGTTTCACCGATCAGCAGGTCCGCGCCCTTCATGTCAGATGTGTTGCCCGGAGTCAGGATGAGGCGGAGTGGTCGCCCGAGGACATCGACAAGGGCGTGGATCTTCGTCGTCCGGCCGCCACGCGAGATGCCAATGGCATTGGCCCGCGCCCCCCTTTTGCGCCACCGGCGCTGCGGTGGGCCTTGATGTAGCTGCTGTCGATCTGACCGGTCTCCGCGATCCAGCCTTCCTCGGTCAGCGCCGCCAGGATGCGGGTCCAGATGCCCCGGCGGCTCCACCTGTTCCAGCGGTTGTAGATGGTCGTCGATGGGCCATATTCGGTGGGGCAATCGGCCCAACGGCCACCGCACCTGAGCATGTGCACGATGCCCGAGATAACGCGCCGGTCATCAACTCGTCGCGCTCCGGGCTGGTTCTGCGGCAGGTGAGGCTCGATCGCAGCCCACGCCTCATCCGACAGCCAGAACAACGAACGCGACATACCCAAAGCCTCCTGTCTCAGCGGAGACTCCCTGAATCAATATGCGCGCCAAATTTCAAGAGGCTGATTGGGTTTGGACCCTAAAAGGCAGTTACTGTGGTTTTGGGTATAGTCGCCTCGCCCAAATGCGAAGTGTTCACGCCCGCAGCATCGCCCGCAACCAGTCGTTCGCCAGCACGTCGATCACCAGGTGCACGCGGTCGCTGTCACCCTCGTTCGTCGCCTCATGTGTATCGCTCAGCCGCAGATACCAGAGCTCGCCCGGCAGCATCGTCACCGGCACGCCGTTCAGCACGAAGCGAACGTGCGGATTGGTGGAGACCGGCAAGTGAAGCCGCGCGCGTCCTGCCTCTGCCGCAAGGTCGAGATCGTCGTGGGGCAGGATCGCGGCACCCGCCCCAAGCCGCATCAGCCGCACGCTGTGAACCGGGCATTCCAGCGCCGCCACCGCCGCGCGCATCGCGGGCACGCGCGCCATCAGCGGTGTGTCGACCCAATCCGTCGCGGTCGGGTTGGCGTAGATCAGCCGGATGGGATGGGTCTCGCCCGCCGCGGCCCGGAGCGCGATCGCCGACCAGTCGCCGCGATAATTGTCGCGCACAAAATGCGGCTGCCAGGGATCGCGCTCGATCCGCGCGAGATCGGCGACGAGTTCTGCCGGATCGAACGCCAACGGCAACCGCTTGCGATCGGGAAGGGCATCGGCAGGGATCGCAGCGAAGCTTGCCATCAGGCGGAGGCTAGGCGCGCGTGTCTCGGGCGACAACGCCCTTTCGCTTCGACGCCCGCTTGGCTAACGCTCAGGTCATGCAGCCGCGCCGCCCCGTCGCATGATCCGCCTCGCCATTTTCGATTGCGACGGCACGCTGGTCGACAGCCAGCACAATATCTGCGCAGCCATGGAAGAAGCCTTTGCGCTGAACGCGCTGGTCGCGCCGCCGCGCAACGCGATCCGGCGGATCGTCGGGCTGAGCCTGGTCGAGGCGATGCGGATGCTCCTGCCCGAGGCGGAGGACGCGCTGCATCGCCAGATCGCCCAGGATTACAAGGATGCCTTTTTCCGGCTGCGATCAACGGGCGCGATGGCCGAGGAGCCGTTGTACGACGGCATCGCCGAGCTGCTTGCCGCGCTGTCGACGCAAGGATGGCTGCTCGGCGTCGCCACGGGCAAGTCCGATCGCGGGCTGGCGCATATCCTGGCCCATCACGGCATCGCCGACCGCTTCATCACGCTGCAAACCGCCGACCGTCATCCGTCCAAGCCGCATCCGTCGATGATCGAGACAGCGATGCGCGACGCGGGCGCGGCGATCGATGCGACCGCGATGATCGGCGACACCAGCTTCGACATGGCGATGGCGCGCGCGGCGGGCGCGCGGGCGATCGGCGTCGCCTGGGGCTATCACCCGCCCGAGGAGCTGTTGGCGGCCGGCGCCGATATCGTCGTCGACCAGGTCGACGCGCTGGCCGCGGCACTGGAGCGGGCATGACCGACGAGGATCGCATCGCGCAGCGTCGCTATTATCTGATGACGCTGGCCCGAATCGCCGGGGCGGGCGGCGCGGTGCTCGGCATCGTCCTGCTCGCCCGCGCGGTCGAATGGCCGGACAAGGCAATCGGCCTTGCGCTCACGCTCGCGTCGCTGTGGGAAATGGCGGTGCTGCCACGCGCGCTCGCCGCACGCTGGAAGAGCAAGCCGAAGCCGTGAAGCGTTTCTGGTCAGACGTTGCCGTGACTGCGGAGCGCGGCATCGCGCTCGACGGCAAGCCGGTGCGCACGCCCGGCCGCGTGCCGCTGCTGCTGCCGACACAGGCGCTTGCCGAGGCCGTGGCCGACGAATGGCGCGCGGTCGACGGTGAGATCGATCCGCGCGCGATGGCGCTGACCGGCCTCGCCAACGCGGCGATCGACCGGATCGCGCCCGACCCGGCCGCTTTTGCCGCAGGCCTTGCCGCCTATGCCGAAAGCGACCTGCTCTGCTACCGCGCCGATGCCCCGGCCGAACTCGTCGCGCGGCAGGCGGCGGCCTGGGATCCGCTGCTCGACTGGGCGCGGCGGACCTATGACGTCGATTTCGTGGTGACGAGCGGCGTCATGCACCGCCCGCAGCCGCCCGCGACGATCGCCCGGCTGCAAGCGGCAGTGGCATCCCGCGACGCCTTCATCCTGGCCGCGCTCTCGCCGATCGTTACGGTCAGCGGATCTCTAATCGCCGCACTCGCGCTTGCCGAGCAAGGGGCCGATCCCGAAGCGGTGTGGCTGGCGTCCGAACTCGACAGCGACTGGCAGGCCGAGAATTGGGGCGAGGATGATCTGGCGGCCCCCGCGCGCCGAGCGCGCCGCCGGGACTATGAAGCAGGCGTGCGGATGCTGGAATTACTCCGCTAAGTGTTCCCCAATCCGTTAGTTTCGGATGATTTTTGGTTGGATCAAATCCCCAACCGTTGGTGTCGAGCGAAGTCGAGACACCCTGCGCAACGCTCGTGGCCTGTTTCTCGACTGCGCTTGAAACGAACGGGTCAAGGTAATGTCATCGGACTCTAGTGTCGAGCGAAGTCGAGGCACGGTTGGCGTCGCTTGCGGCCCGTTTCCCGACTTCGCTCGAAACAAGCGGGGGTACGTAACCAGCGGTAAGGCAGCCCCTACTTCATCAGATGGCGGATGAAGCCGATCAGCCCGGTCTGGCGCGATCGCTTCAGCCGTTCGGCGGCAAGGATCGTGCGCACGTCGCGAAAGCACCGGTCGACATCGTCGTTGACCAGCACATAGTCATAGCCGTCCCAGTGGCTTACTTCGGCGGTCGCGCGCTGCATGCGCGCGTCGATGACCTCCGCCGAATCGGTCGCGCGGCGGACGAGGCGCTCGTTCAGCTCCTCCATCGACGGCGGCAGGATGAAGACGCGCACGACATCGCCGCCCGCGATCTGGAACAGCTGCTGCGCGCCCTGCCAGTCGATATCGAACAGCACGTCCTTGCCGTCGCTGAGCATCGCGTCGACCTGCGCCTTGGGCGTACCGTAGCGCTGACCGAACACATGCGCCCATTCGAGGAATTCATGGCCGGCGACCATCGCCCGGAACTTGTCGAGACTGACGAAATGATAATCCTTGCCGTCCTGTTCGCCCGGGCGGATCGGTCGCGTCGTCGCCGATACCGACATCGCCAGATCGGGCTCGGCCTCAAGCAGCATCCGCGCGATCGTCGACTTACCGGCACCCGAAGGCGACGACAGCACGAACAGCACGCCGCGGCGCTGAAACCCGTGAGGATCAAGGGGTCGGTCCATGCGCGCTAGTGGCGCGGGGGTGGCCGCGTCGTCAAGGGGCGATCACACCATCGTCTCGGGCCGCACCAGCCGGTCGAACGTCGCTTCGTCGACAAGGCCGAGCGCGAGCCCCGCCTCGCGGAGCGTCAGATCATGGGCATGGGCGTGCTTGGCGATCGTCGCGGCGTTGTCGTAACCGATCTCGGGCGCGAGCGCGGTCACCAGCATCAGCGAGCGGTCGACCAGTTCGGCGATGCGCGGCAGGTTCGGCTCGATTCCCTCGACACAGCGCTCGGCAAAGCTCGTCATGCCGGTCGCGAGAAGATCGATCGAGCGCAGCACATTGGCGGCGATCATCGGCTTGAACACGTTGAGTTCGAGGTGCCCCTGCATCCCGCCGACCGTGATCGCCATGTGGTTGCCGATCACTTGCGCTGCCACCATCGTCAGCATCTCGCACTGTGTCGGGTTGACCTTGCCGGGCATGATCGAGCTGCCGGGTTCGTTCTCGGGCAAGGACAGCTCGCCGATCCCCGCGCGTGGCCCGGAGCCGAGCAGGCGGATGTCGTTTGCGATCTTGGTGAGGGATACGGCGAGCGTGTTGAGATGGCCCGAGAAATCGACAAGTGCATCATGCGTCGACAGCGCTTCGAATTTGTTGGGCGCGGTGGTGAAATCAAGGCCGGTGATCGCACTGACTTCGATCGCGAATGCCTCGCCGAACCCTGCCGGTGCGTTCAATCCGGTGCCTACCGCCGTCCCGCCCTGCGCGAGATGATGCACTTCCGTCAGCCCAACGGTCGTGCGAACATCAGCCATCAGGAGCACTCGTTCGAACGCTGAAAACTCCTGCCCTAGGGTCAGAGGCGTCGCGTCCTGCAGGTGCGTGCGACCGATTTTGACAATGTCCTTCCATGAGTCGGCTTTGTCGCCGATCGCGCCGATCAACTGACCCAGCGCAAGCCGCAACCGATTTTCGACCGCCAGCGCCACCGCAATATGCATCGCCGTCGGAAAGCTGTCGTTCGACGACTGGCTCATGTTGACGTGGTCGTTGGGATGCACCGGCGCCTTGCCGCCGCGCTTTCCCGTCAGCATTTCGTTGGCACGGCCCGCGATCACTTCGTTGACGTTCATGTTGGTCTGGGTGCCCGACCCGGTCTGCCAGATGACAAGCGGGAACTGGTCGTCGAGCGTGCCGCTTGCGACTTCCGCCGCTGCTGCCTCGATCGCGTCGGCGATGTCGGCGGCCAGGCCGTGCGCGCGGTTCACGCGGGCGGCGGCCCGTTTGACGATGGCAAGCGCATGGGTGATCTCGATCGGCATCCGCTCGCGCGCGCCGAACGGAAAATTCGCGATGCTCCGCTGCGTCTGCGCACCCCAATAGGCGTCGGCGGGGACGTCGATGGGACCGAACGAATCGGTTTCGATGCGGGTGGTGGTTGCCACAATCATCTCCGTCATGCCGGACTTGATCCGGCATCCCGCTGCCTGCGCCGGCCGAAACAGCGGGACCCCGGTTCAAGGCCGGGGTGACGAATGCTCCTTACTTCTTCCGCTTGAAATCGACCGACACCACGTTCGACCCATCGTCGCGCGGGCCGCCGTCATTTTCCGCCTCGTCATGCGGCTCGGGCTCGTCGGGTCCGTCGGCGGCCTGGAACCGCAGTTCGAAATTGACGGCCGGATCGTGAAAGCCGGTGATCGCCGAATAGGGAATGACCAGCTTCGAAGGCACCTGGTTGAAGCTCAACCCAACCGAAAAACGCGTCTCGTCGACTTTCAAATCCCAGAACTTGTTCTGCAGCACGATCGTCATTTCGTCGGGGAAGCGCTCGATCAGCCGCTTGGGAATATCGACGCCGGGCACCTGGGTCTTGAAGGTGATGTAGAAATGATGGTCGCCGGGCAGGTCGCCGGTCCCCGCGATTGAGCCGAGCACGCGCCCGACGACGGCGCGCAGAGCCTCCTGGACGATCTCGTCATAGGGAATCAGGCTGTCGGGCATCAAATCGCTCATCGCCTGATTGACTAACGCCGTTCGCGGGGCGGTCAAGATTGCGCAAGGCCAATCAGGCGCTATGGGAGGGCAATGCGCCGCGCCACCATATCCCGTACCACCAAGGAAACCTCGATCGAGGTGACGGTCGATCTCGACGGCACCGGCCAATATTCGGTGTCGACCGGCATCGGCTTTCTCGATCATATGGTCGAACAGCTGTCGCGCCATTCGCTGATCGATATCGACCTGAAAGCGGTCGGCGACCTGCACATCGATCAGCATCACACCACCGAAGATTCGGCGCTCGCCATCGGCGAGGCGGTGGCCAAGGCGCTCGGCGACAAGGCCGGCATCCGCCGTTACGGCGACGCGCTGTCGCCGATGGACGAGACGCTGACCCGCGTCGCGCTCGACATTTCCGGGCGACCCTATCTGGTCTGGAAATCGGCGTTCAGCACGACCCGGCTGGGCGAAATGGATACCGAGCTGTTCGAACATTGGTTCCACAGCTTCGCCCAGACCGCGGGGCTGACGCTCCATGTCGAGACGCTGTACGGCCACAACAACCACCACATCATCGAAAGCGCGTTCAAGGGCCTCGCGCGGGCGCTGCGCACCGCCGTCGAGGTCGATCCGCGCAAGGCAGGAGCGATCCCTTCGACCAAGGGCGTGCTGTAGCAATGGCCGAGCACGTGGCGCTGATCGATTACGGCGCGGGCAATCTCCATTCGGTCGCCAACGCGCTGAAGGCGGCAGGCGCATCGACGGTCGAGATCACCGCGAACGCCGCTGTGGTCGCGGTCGCCGACCGGATCGTGCTGCCGGGCGTCGGCGCGTTCGGGGCCTGCGCGGCCGCCTTGCGTGCGCTGCCCGGCATGACCGAGGCGCTGACGGTGCGCGTGATCGGCGGCGGCGTGCCCTTTCTCGGCATCTGCGTCGGCATGCAGCTGATGGCGACGCGCGGTCTTGAGTTCGGGACACATCCGGGGCTGGACTGGATATCGGGCGAGGTCGCGGCGATGACGCCCGAAGATCCGGACGCCAGGATCCCGCATATGGGCTGGAACGACGTCGCGCCAACGGTCGCGCATCCGCTGATCGAGCCCGGCGAGGCCTATTTCCTGCACAGCTATGCCTTTAGCGGTCGCGACGTGATCGCGACGACCGGGCATGGCGGATCGGTGGTGGCGGCGATCGGCCGCGCCAACATGCTCGGCGTCCAGTTCCACCCCGAAAAAAGCCAGCGCTACGGCCTCGCGTTGCTCGAACGTTTCCTCAGGTGGCGGCCGTGAGTCTGATTGTTTTCCCGGCAATCGATCTGAAGGGCGGCCAGGTCGTCCGGCTCGCCGAGGGCGATATGGACCGCGCGACCGTCTATGGCGACGATCCCGCCGCGCAGGCGATGATTTTTGCCGGGCAAGGCGCCGGACACCTCCATGTCGTCGATCTCGACGGCGCCTTTGCGGGCGATTCGGTCAATGGCGAGGCGGTGAAAGCAATTGTCGAACGCTTCCCCGGCCACGTCCAGCTCGGCGGCGGCATCCGCACCCGCGCGAGCATCGAGCGCTGGTTCGATCTGGGCGTCTCGCGCGTCGTGATCGGCACGGCGGCGCTCGACGATCCGGAACTGGTACGCGCGGCGGCGCGCGATTTCCCCGGCGGGATCGTCGTCGCGGTCGATGCGAAGGACGGCATGGTCGCGACCAAGGGCTGGGCCGATGTGTCGACCACCAGCATCGTCGATCTGGGCCGCCGGTTCGAGGATGTCGGCGTCGCCGCGCTGCTCTTCACCGATGTCGGGCGCGACGGGCTGCTGAAGGGCGTCAACATCGACGCGACGGTCGACCTCGCGCGGATGGTCGATATTCCTGTGATTGCATCGGGCGGGGTGAAGGGCATTGCCGATATTCACGTACTCGCGCTGCATGCGAAATCGGGGATCGAAGGCGTGATTACCGGTCGCGCGCTTTATGACGGGCGGCTCGATCTGGCTGTCGCGCTCGAAGTGGCGCGCGCCGCGTGACCGTCCGCGCGCGCGTGATCCCCTGTCTCGACGTCGCGAATGGCCGCGTGGTCAAGGGCGTGAATTTCGTCGATCTGCGGGACGCGGGCGATCCGGTCGAACAGGCGCGCGCCTATGACGCGGCGGGCGCGGACGAGCTCTGCTTCCTCGACATTACCGCGAGCCATGAGGCGCGCGGGACGATCATCGATGTCGTCCGCCGCACGGCCGAGGTCTGCTTCATGCCGCTGACCGTGGGCGGCGGGGTGAGAAGCGCGGATGATGCGCGTGCGCTGCTGCTCGCCGGTGCGGACAAGGTGGCGGTCAATTCGGCTGCGGTCGAGCGGCCCAAAGTGGTCGCCGAGATCGCCGATCGCTTCGGCAGCCAGTGCTGCGTCGCCTCGGTCGATGCTCGACAGGTGGCCGACGGTCGCTGGGAAGTCTTCACCCATGGCGGGCGGCGCGCGACCGACATCGACGCGGTCGAACATGCGCTTCGCCTCGCTGATCTGGGTGCGGGCGAACTGTTGATAACGTCGATGGACCGCGACGGCACGCGCGGCGGGTACGACATCGAGCTGATCCGCACCATCGCCGATCAGGTGCGCGTGCCGGTGGTTGCCTCGGGCGGAGTCGGCGGGCTTGCCGATCTGGTCGCGGGCATCACCGAAGGGCATGCAAGCGCAGTGCTGGCCGCGTCGATCTTCCATTTCGGCGAGGCGAGCATTGCCGACGCGCATCGCACGCTGGCAGCGGCAGGCGTGCCGGTGCGCACCCCGATCGCATAAGCACCGCCTTAACCCGCTGCTGCTACGCCGGGTATATGCAGACTTTCACGCTCGTTGCCGCCCATTCGGGAACGCCGACCCCGCGCACGGCGCCGGAGCTGTCGGACATTGCACTGTTCGTGATGGCGGCGGCGGGGGTGTGGTTCGTGCGCCGTGCATTGCGCCGCCGTTTCGCCAAGGCACGCGCCGCGAAGGATTGACGCAAGCGCGCGGCTGGGCCAGCCCAAGGCGATGGCCGAAGATTTCATCGCCTCGCTCGAATCGCTGATCCGCAGCCGCCGCGGCGCGGACCCCGTGACGAGCTACACGGCCAAGCTGTTCGCGGCCGGCCGCGCCAAGATCGCACAAAAGGTGGGCGAGGAAGCGGTCGAGACCGTCATCGCGTCGCTGAGCGACGATCGCGCCGCGCTGGTAAGCGAGGCGACCGACCTGATGTTTCACCTGCTCGTCCTGCTCGCCGATGCCGGACTTAGCCTCGACGATGTCCGCGCCGAACTGGCGCGGCGCGAAGGCGTGTCGGGCATCGACGAGAAAGCGGCGCGCGCCGGCTGACCGTCACGGCGCGCACTGGGTGCGATCGCCCGCCTGGCACGCGGCGACGCGGCGGCGCCATTCGGCCATTTTGGCTTCATGCTCCCGGTTTATGCGATCGATCTCCGCCTGCCGCGCGCGCACCTCGGCGTTATAGGCGGCGCGGTCCGCTTCGATTTTCGCTTTGCGTTCGGCCTCAGCGGTTGCAAGACGTTCCCGTTCACGCCGGAGCTGCTCGGCATAGACTTCGCGAAGCTTGCGATTTTCTTCTTCAACCGCAGCCTTGGCTGCGGCTTCGCGCGCTTCATACGCGCGCAGCGCCTGTTCATGCTCCTGCAAGGCGCGTTGCCGGGCCAGACCCTCGGCAGTCAGCGGACCATCCAATTGCGTCGCGCACGGCCCCTGGCCCTTCGGGCACGGCTTGGCATTTGCCACGGGCGGCGGCGGCGCGACCGGCCGCTCGCCGGGCTTATAGACTTTCAGGTCGGGTCCCTTCACCGTCGGCTGCACGTCGGGGCCCTTCACCCGCAACACGGGGTCGCTTGGGGCAGGCACAGCGGGCTTCGGCACCGCCATGACCGGCGCGCCCCGGGTCATCGCAGCATAGTCTGCACGAGACAAGTTAACGATAATTTCAATGGCAATAGTCTTATAGCGACTGTCAAATTGACAAGGGGAGTTTTCAAAGTCGACATACTCTACACGGCGCTCTGGATACACAACTGAGCTATTTCCTACCGGTTGAGACCAAGATAGTTTGCTGATTATTGTTGCAGATTTTGTAACGAATGACAGCGCTTTGCTCAAATCATTTACACTATGCTGAAAATATGACTCGCAGGTGCCTTTAACTCTTTCCAGTATATCTTTTCGATAGCCGTGTCGAGGTTTCCGACCGAATTCAGACAAGTAGAAGTATGCGGGTGAATAATTACCTGATGCATATAGGCTGTCCGGTATAAAATAATAATAGGTGACTTTGAACCAGATTGGATCACTTGTACCTTCTGCTGAAGTGTTAAAATTTCTGAGGATCATCTCGATCTTGTCGGCATCAGTCGCATTCGCAGGCAATTGTCCCCACGTGAATTGGTATCGCGTCAGAACAGGAACTTCATCTTCTGATTTTTGGGCATGTGCCAGACTTCCCGCCAGCATCGACAGGCCAATGGCGAGTGACAGCATCAAGCCTTTGATCATGGACATTCCCTCCCAGGTCGGCGGACAGGTTGCAGCCATCGCAAAGTCGCGTCAACATTGGCCGCTGTTGCGCCACGGCGTCGATACAGTATCGCCCGGGAACGGTTGAATGACGATCGCGAGACACCATGCCCATCGACCCCACCCGGCCCTATGACGACAGCAACATCTTCGCCCGCATCCTGCGCGGCGAAATCCCGTCCAGCCGCGTGTACGAGGACGACCACGCGCTCGCCTTTCATGACATCAACCCGCAGGCGCCGACGCACATTCTAGTGATCCCCAAGGGGCGCTATGTGTCGTGGGACGATTTCAGCGCCCGCGCCAGCGACGCGGAAATCGCTGGCTTCGTCCGCGCGGTCGGCACCGTCGCCCGTGCAGCGGGGCTGGTCGAGCCCGGCTACCGGCTGCTCGCCAATATCGGCCTCGACGCGCATCAGGAGGTGCCGCATCTGCACGTCCACATCTTTGCGGGGCAGCCGCTCGGGCCAATGTTGGCACGATAAAGGGATTGCGCGACGCGCACGAGCGACTAGGCTTCGCCCTTCGAATAAGATGCGCCGGGGTGCACGCCGGGCAAAGGGGATAGGTTGATGATTTTTGGTCGCGTAAAATCGCTCGACGCCATATTGGCGACGGCTGAGAAGAAATCGCTCGAACGCACACTCGGCGCGTTTCAGCTGACGCTGTTCGGCATCGGCTGCGTGATCGGCACCGGCATTTTCGTGCTGACCGCCGCCGGTGCGCAAAAAGCGGGGCCGGGGCTGATGCTGGCCTTTGCGATTGCGGGCGCGATCTGCATCCTCGCCGCGCTCTGCTATGCCGAAATCGCCGCGATGATCCCCGTTGCCGGATCCGCCTATACCTATACCTACGCCTCGATGGGCGAGTTCCTCGCCTGGACGGTCGGCTGGGCGCTGGTGCTCGAATATCTCGTCGCGGCCAGCGCTGTTTCGGTCGGCTGGTCGGGCTATTTCACCGGTACATTCCTCGACCAGACGCTTGGCATTCATCTGCCCGCCTGGCTGACCGCAGGGCCGCTCGCATT
This sequence comes from Sphingomonadaceae bacterium, assembly GCA_002863155.1. Lineage (GTDB taxonomy): Bacteria > Pseudomonadota > Alphaproteobacteria > Sphingomonadales > Sphingomonadaceae > Sphingomonas. The sequence continues at coordinate 27,372 of PKED01000058.1, forward strand.
GGGCGGCGCGCCTGGTGGCTTCATCAACTTGCCCGCGGCGCTGATCGCGCTGCTCGTCACCTGGCTGCTGATGATCGGCACCACCGAATCGGCACGCGTCAACGCCATCCTCGTTGCGATCAAGGTTACCGCGCTGACGGCGTTCATCGCGCTGACATTGCCGAGCGATCAATTTTCGACGGGCCGTTTCAATCCCTTCCTGCCGGCCGGCGTGTTCGGCGGCTTCGGCACCGGGGTCGGCGCGGTCGGCGCGGCGGCGACCATCTTCTTCGCCTATGTGGGCTTCGACGCTGTTTCGACGGCAGCCGAAGAGACCAAGAACCCGCAGCGTAACGTCCCGATCGGCCTGATCGGATCATTGCTGTTCTGCACCGTGTTCTACATTTTGGTCGCCGCCGGCGCGATCGGCACCATCGGCGGCCAGCCGATCATGGGCCCGAACGGCGTCCCCTTCCCCGCCGGATCCGAAGAGCTGGCGCGCCAGTGCGCCACCTATGCCGCCGATCAGCTGCCGCTGGTCTGCTCGAACGAGGCGCTCGCGCATGTGCTCCGCCAGATCGGCTGGTCGGGTGTCGGCAACGCGCTTGGCTATGCGGCCGGGTTCGCGCTGCCTTCGGTCATCCTGATCCTGCTGTTCGGCCAGACGCGCATCTTCTTCGTGATGGCGCGCGACGGCCTGTTGCCGGAGCGTCTGGCGACGGTGCATCCCAAATGGAAGACGCCGCATATCGTGACCGGCATCACCGGCGTACTCACCGCGGTCGGGGCAGCGTTCTTCCCGGTCGGGCAGCTGGCCGATTGGGCCAATGCGGGTACGCTCTATGCTTTCATGATGGTCGCAGTCTGCGTGATGATCCTGAGGCGCACGGCGCCCGATGCGAAGCGGTCATTTCGCACGCCGGGGCTGTGGCTGGTAGGGCCGCTCACGATCGCGGGCACGATCTTCCTGTTCCTCAATCTGCCGTGGCAGGCGATCGTGGTCTTCGTCGTTTGGGCCGCCATCGGCATTGTTGCCTATTTCGCCTATGGCCGCGGGTCGAGCCATCTGGGGCGGGGGATCGTCGAAGTGGTCGACCTGCCGGGCGATCTGACCGGCATCAAGCACGACTGACGCTTTCGCGCCGTCCGAAGCTCTAAAAAGGGGCCGGGGATTGTCTCCCCGGCCCCTGTTGTTTTCCGCGTCCAGCGGCGCCGATCAGCCGAGTTTTTCGGCCGCCAGCGCCTTCAGGTCGACCTGCGGTCGCGCGCCGACATGGCTGATGATTTCGGCCGCGCAGACGGCGCCGAGCCGCAGCGACCGTGCAAGCGTCCACCCCTGTGCCTGACCGTGCAGGAAGCCGGCGGCGAACAGATCACCCGCACCGGTGGTGTCGACCACCCGCTCGATCGGCTCGGCGGCCACGGTCGCCGTCTCGCCCCGCGCGATCGCAAGCGCACCCTTTTCGCTGCGCGTCACGACCAGCAGCGGCACCTGCGGCGCGATCTTGCGCAGCGCGGCGTCGAAATCCTCTTCGACCGCCAGCGCGAGCAGCTCGCTTTCGTTCGCGAACAGGATGTCGATCAGCCCGTCCGACAGCAGCTGGCGGAAATCATCGCCATGGCGCGAGATGCAGAACACATCCGACACGGTGAACGCGATCTTCCGGCCCGCACCGCGCGCGATGTCAATCGCCGCCCGCATCGCCGCGCGCGGTTCCTCCGGATCCCAAAGATAGCCTTCGAGGTAGAGGATCGCCGCCTGCTCGATCAGCGCGCGGTCGAGCGCGGCCGCCGGCAGGAATTGCGAGGCGCCGAGGAAGGTGTTCATCGTCCGTTGGCCGTCGGGCGTCACGAAGATGAGGCAGCGCGCGGTCGAGGGTTCACCCTCGCGCGCAGGCGTGCCGAACGCAACGCCGGTCGCGCGGATATCGTGCGCAAAGACGTCGCCCAGCTGATCCTTCGCGACCTGGCCGATAAAGCCGGTCTTGCCGCCAAGTGCCGCGATCCCGGCCACCGTGTTCGCGGCCGATCCGCCGCTCGCCTCGATCCCCGGCCCCATCTTGGCGTAGAGCGCGTCTGCCTCGGCCGGCGAGAACACCAGCTGCATCGACCCTTTGGCCATACCCTCTTCGGCAATGAAAGCATCGTCGGCATGGGCAAGCACGTCGACAATCGCATTGCCGATCGCGACGACGTCCAGCGTGGGTTCGGTCACATATATCTCCCGGGAAGCATTGATCCCGGCCCGCCTAGTGCTGCGCGCGACGATGCGCAACCGGTGCGGGACAAGCCGTCGCCGCGCGGGCTTGCCGTTCGTCCCCGGCCATGGTGATGGGGAAGCCAAAAGGGGAAATGACGATGCGGCGATATCTGGCAGGTCTGGCCCTGATCGTTGGCGGCTGCACCACCGCCGCGGTCACGCCGCCGGTGGTTCGCGCACCCGCCGTGCCGATCCCGAGCGGGTCGCTGCCGCGGGTCGGGCTGGAGCGGGTGATCGGCCAGAGCGAGCGCGGCCTTGTCGCGCTGTTCGGCAAGCCCGATGCCGACGTCACCGAAGGGACTGCGCGCAAGCTGCAATTCGCCAGCGGCATCTGCGTGCTCGACGCCTATCTCTACCCCAAGGGGTCGGGCGGCCCGGTCGTGACCCATATCGACACCCGCCAGACCGATGGCAGCCCGATCGACCGAGCCTCATGCGTCGCCGCGCTCACCCGGCGCGGCGGGGGCAAGTAACCGGTCGAGCGCCCAGGCGGCTGCTTCGCGGACCGTTTCGCACGGATCGCAGGCGAGCGGCCTCAACCGGTCGACCAGATCGCGATCGCCGCTGTTGCCGGCCGCGATCGCCGCGTTGCGCACCATCCGGTCGCGCCCGATCCGCTTGATCGGCGAGCCCGCGAAGACCGCGCGAAATCCCGCATCGTCAAGCGCGAGCAGATCGCCGAGCGCGGGCGCGACCAGCTCTGCGCGCGGCAGAAAGGCGCGATTGGCGGCGGCGGTCGCCGCAAATTTGTTCCACGGACAGACCGCAAGGCAATCGTCGCAGCCATAGACGCGGTTGCCGATGCCTTCGCGCAAATCGATCGGGATCGGCCCCTTATGCTCGATCGTCAGATACGAGATGCAGCGCCGCGCATCGAGCCGGTAGGGGGCCGGAAAGGCGTTGGTCGGGCAGGCGCGCTGGCATGCGTCACAGCTGCCGCAGCGGTCCACGCCGGGCGTATCGGGCGCGAGATCGAGCGTGGTGTAGATCGCGCCGAGGAACAGCCAGCTGCCATGGTCGCGGCTGACGACATTGGTATGCTTGCCCTGCCAGCCGATCCCCGCAGCTTCGGCGAGCGGCTTTTCCATGACCGGCGCGGTATCGACAAAGACCTTCAGGTCGCCGCCCGCCTCGGCCACGATCCAGCGCGCAAGTGCCTTCAGTGCGCGTTTGACCACATCGTGATAATCGCTGCCCTGCGCATAGACCGAAACCCGGCCACGCCCGCCGATCCCGGCAAGCGCGAGCGGATCGATGCCCGGGGCGTAGCTCATGCCGAGGGCGATCACACTGCGCACCTCTGGCCATAGCGCGCGCGGTGCGGCGCGTTCGGCGCTGCGCGCCTCCATCCAGATCATCTCGCCATGCGCCCCGTCGGCGAGCCAGGCCTGCAACCGAGCCCCGGCCTGCGGCGTCGCATCGGCGGTCGTGATCCCGCAAGCCGCAAAACCGAGTTCGGCCGCCTTTGCCTTCAACCGATCGGAGAATGGCTTGTAATTATTCATTGTTGGCAGCTACCAACGGGACCGGGAGCAAGGCATCGGCAGAGTCTACGCACTCCGCCGGGGCGAACAAGTTTTGAGGGGGTTGGCTTGGACATTGGTCTGGCGATCAGCGCCACAGGGCTGGTCAAGCGCTTTGGCGAGCGGCGCGTGGTCGACGGTGTCGACATCGCCGTGCCGACCGGGATGATCTATGGCGTGCTCGGCCCGAACGGCGCCGGCAAGACGACGACGCTGCGGATGCTGCTCGGCATCATCGAGCCCGACGAAGGCAGCCGGACCCTGCTCGGCCGCGCCATTCCGCGCGAAGCAAGCGACAGCGTCGGCTATCTGCCCGAGGAACGCGGCCTCTATCCGGCGATGAAGGCGCGTGAGGCGATCGCGTTCATGGGCGCTTTGCGCGGCCTCGATCTCAAGATCGGGCGCAAGCGCGCCGACGGCCTGCTCGAAGCAGCCGGGCTCGGCCACGCCGGCGACGAGAAGATCCGCAAATTGTCGAAGGGCATGGCCCAGCTCGTCCAGCTGTGCGGCTCGGTCGTCCACCAGCCGGCGCTGCTCGTGCTCGACGAACCCTTTTCCGGGCTCGACCCCGTCAATCAGGAAAGGCTCGAATCGCTGATCCGGGCCGAGCGCGATCGCGGCGCGACCGTGCTGTTCTCGACCCACATCATGGGCCATGCTGAGCGGCTGTGCGACCGGCTAGCGATCATCGCCGGCGGCAAGCGCCGGTTCGAGGGCACGGTGGCGGAGGCGCGCGGCATGCTGCCCTTCAAGGCCTATTATGTGCCCCATCATGATGGCGACGGGCTGCGCGCGCTGCTGCCGGGCGACGCCGAACGGCATCACGAAGGCTGGACGTTCACCATGCCCGATGCCGGGATCGAGGCTTTGCTGATGCAGCTTATCGAAGCGGGCTACGGCATATCCGGGCTATCGATCGAACGCCCGAGCCTGCACGACGCCTTTGTCCGGATCGTCGGACGCGACGCATTGGAGGCAAGCGCATGAGCGAGAGCAACGCCCCGGCCAATCGCGGACGCCTGATCCGCCAGACACTGACGATCGCGCGGCGCGATTTCACCGCGACGGTGTTCACGCCGCTTTTCCTGCTGTTTCTGCTGTCGCCGCTGATCATGATCGCCTTCGGTGTGGTCGGCGGACTCGGCGGCGCGACATTGGCGCGCGGATCGAACGACAAGGTCCAACTGATCGCGATTGCGACACCTGACCAGGGCGCCAGGCTGATGACCGCCGACAAGGGGCTGCGGGCCATATTCCGCCGCAGCGACGCGCCGCCGCCGCTGCTGGTCGAAGCACCATCGGCCGATCCGGCGGCACAGGCGCGCGCGGCGTTCGAAGGGCGGGACGTTGATGTATCCGCCGTGCTCTATGGCCCGCTCGACCGGCCCACCATCCTCTACGGCGCCCAGGGCGCACGGACGGCCGATTATCTTGCGACGCTGGCCGAAACCGCGTTGCGCGACCAGGCGAGCGGCGCCGCGCCGCTGAGCGTCGCGACCAAGACGTCGATCGTCCGCAAAAAGGCATCGCGGTCGGGACGCAACCAGTCGGCGTTCCTTGCCGTCACCGGCATCTTCTTCCTGACGCTGTTCCTGTCGGGCCAGGCCGTCGGCACGATGGCCGAGGAACGCAGCAATAAGGTGATCGAGATCCTTGCCGCCGCCGTCCCGCTTGAATCGGTGTTCCTGGGCAAGCTGATCGGCATGTTCGGCGTGGCGGTCCTGTTCGTCACTTTCTGGGGTACGCTGCTCAGCCAGATCGGCCGCGTCTTGCCGGCAGGCGGCGCGATATTGACCGAGCTGGCACCGGCGGTCGGACTGCCGGCATTCGTGCTGCTGTTCTGCGGCTATTTCACCATGGCCTATATGCTGTTGGGCGCGGTATTCCTCAGCGTCGGCGCGCAGGCGCAGACGATGCGCGAAATCCAGATGCTATCGCTGCCGATCACGATCGTCCAGATGGCGATGTTCGGTCTGGCTTCGGCGGCGGCAGCCGACCCCGGCAGTACGATCGCCACGATCGCCGAGATCTTCCCGCTAAGCTCCCCTTTCGCGATGGCGGCGCGCGCGGCAAGCAAGCCCGAGCTCTGGCCGCATCTGCTCGCGCTCGTCTGGCAGGCGCTTTGGGTGGCGATCACGATCTGGATCGGCGCGGGCGCTTTCCGCCGCGGGGTGCTCAAATCGGGTAGCGGTCGTAAAGGTTTGATGGCGCGGTTCGCCCGTCGTTGACCGCATGCGCTATTGACATTGATGTCAGCAAATAGTGTCATCCCGTGCGAGGGAGAAGCGATCATGGCGACACTCGCGCAGGATGCAGGCAACGCAGCCGATATCGACCCTTTCGATGTCAGCCCCGGCGAACTCTATAGCGAAGACCGCTGGCAGGAGCCGTTTCGTCGATTGCGCGCTGAATCGCCGGTCCATTACGTACCCAAGAGCGATTTCGGTCCCTATTGGTCGGTGACGACCTACAAGCCGATTGTCGAAGTGGAATCGCTGCCCGAAATCTATTCTTCCGAAACCGGCGGGATCACGCTCGCCGATTTCGACGCCGACATGCCCGGCGCGGTCAAGATGCCGATGTTCATCGCGATGGACCGGCCCAAGCACACCGGCCAGCGCCGCACCGTCGCGCCCGCCTTCACGCCGAGCGAAATGGTGCGGATGACCGACAATATCCGCACGCGCACGTCGGAAATCCTCGATGCGCTGCCGTGGGGAGAGACGTTCGACTGGGTCGATACCGTCTCGATCGAACTGACGACGCAGATGCTCGCGATCCTGTTCGATTTCCCGTGGGAGGACCGCCGCAAGCTGACCTTCTGGTCGGACTGGGCGGGCGACATCGAACTGTTCAAGGACGAGGAAAAGCGGCTCGAGCGCCTGCAGCACATGCACGAATGCGCCGCCTATTTCGGCAATCTGTGGCAGCAAAAGATCGGCAAGGAACCGACCCCCGACCTGATTTCGATGATGATCCATTCGGACGCGATGGCCGAAATGGATCAGATGGAATTTCTCGGCAATCTGATCCTGCTGATCGTCGGCGGCAACGACACGACGCGCAACTCGATGAGCGCGGCTGCTTACGGCCTTGACCTGTTTCCCGACGAACGCGCGAAGCTGGAGGCGGACCCGTCGCTGATCCACAATGCCACACAGGAGATTATCCGCTGGCAGACGCCGCTGGCGCACATGCGCCGCACCGCGACGCAGGACACCGTGCTCGAAGGGCAGCAGATCAAGGCAGGCGACAAACTCGCGCTCTGGTATCTGTCGGCCAACCGCGACGAAAGCGTGTTCGGTGCGGATGCCGACAAGATCGTCGTCGACCGGCCCAATGCGCGGCGGCATCTGGCGTTCGGGCACGGCATCCACCGCTGCGTCGGCGCCCGGCTCGCCGAGCTTCAGATCAGCGTATTGCTCGAGGAAATGGCCAGGCGGCGGATGCGGGTGAACGTCGTCGGCGAACCGGTGCGGGTCAAAGCCTGCTTCGTGCATGGCTATCGCAAGCTGCCGGTGGAAATCAGCCGCTACTGAAATCCAAATCGCCATTCGGTCCGTAACTGGATCGCTGCCGCCAACGAATAGGGGGCAGGATAGCAGTTACGGGGATGACCATGACCGACCGACGCCAGTTTCTTTCGCTTGCCGCGCTCGGCGCGGGTGCAGCGGCTATGCTCGGATGGCGCAGCCAACCGGCCAGGGCTGCCGAAAAGTTCGAATATCAGCTTTCCGACGCCGCCTGGCGCAAGAAGCTGAGCCCGGCCGCCTATCGCACGCTGCGGCACGAAGACACCGAATATCCCGGCTCGAGCCCGCTGAACAAGGAACATCGCGCAGGGATCTTCGCCTGCGCGGGCTGCGACCTGCCGCTCTATTCGTCGCGGACCAAGTTCGACAGCGGCACCGGCTGGCCGAGCTTCTGGATGCCGCTCAAGGACGCAGTCGCGACCAAGACCGACCGGTTGCTCGGCTTCGAGCGGGTCGAGGTGCATTGCCGCCGTTGCGGTGGTCACCTGGGCCATGTGTTCGACGACGGCCCGCGCCCGACCGGCAAGCGTTACTGCATGAACGGGGTCGCGATGACCTTCAAACCGGGCAAGGCCTGAGCCGCCCGGGGTGCGGTCGTCGGCGGCTCAGTCGTCGCCGGCGACCAGCGTGTAGATGCCGCGTGGATCGCTCGGGCCCGATGGCGCGCGGGCGATCTGCCGGGTGTCGGGCTCGGCGCGGTCTTCACGAGCAGCGTAGATGAAGCCCTTGGTGGGATAGACGGTGAGCCCCAGTCCGCCGACCGGCCCGTACCAGACGCGCACCTTGCTCCAGTCGCCCGCTTCCGACACGTCGATTGCGCGGACGCGGCGCTCGATCCCGCCGGGCCGCGACCAGTTCGCATGGTCGAGCAGCACCTCGCGGTCGCTTACCACTTCGCTCACCATCGCGACATGGCCGTTGCGCATCTTGGCGACGGCGGCAAAAGCGAGGACGGCGCCGACCTTGGGCGCATGGCCGCGCGCATAGCGACCTTCGGCCTGATCCCACCAGGTATAAGCGTTGCCGCGAATATCGATGCCCGACACTTCGCGGGCATAGGGAACGCATTGGAGGCCGCTCGCCAGCGCGGGGGTGGCGGTCATCAGGATGCACGATAACACCAGCGCGAATCGCGCTGTCAGCGTCTTGAATGTCATGGACCCCCCAAAGGTCGAATGAACGTCGTTAAAGGCTAAAGAGCAGAGTGCGCGCGGGCTGAAAACCCTGTCGGCACGACGAACGGCGGCTTTCCGGACGAACCGAGCCGGACAGGCGATGACTTGATACCGCAGTGCGGAACGAACCGCCCGACGGCTTATTCAGGCGCCTGCGCCGACAACCGGGCGAGTCGCGCGGCATGCTCTGCGCGGCCGAAGGGGAACCGCGAATAGGCATAGGCGCCCGCGCCGTAGAACAGGATCATCACGCAGGCGAACACCAGGATCAGCCGGTCGATCGTGTCGGTCGACACCGTTCCAAGCGCGGCTGCCGCCGGGAAATTGGCGATGGTCAGGATGAAACCGGCGATCAACGTGCCAAGACCACCTACCAGCTTTTGCACAAAAAAGCTGCCGGCGAAGAAGACGCCCTCCGAGCGACGACCGGTGCGCTGCTCCGATTCTTCGACCACGTCGGACAGCATCGCCGCGCCGATGATGAACGAGGCAATCCCGCACGCGGTATTGGCCCCGAAAATCAGCAGCAGCAGCGGCAGCGCGATCGGCGAATCGGACGGCGGAAAAGCGCCGATCATCTTCAGGACATAGGGCGCGGTGATCAGGATCGCATTCCCCACGGCGAAGGCAGTGCCGACACGGTGCTTGTCGCCGGTCCGTGTCAGACGCGGCGCGACGATGAACGCCGCCACCGCCCCCAGGAACAACGAAGCGGTCAGCCATTGATAGTCGACCGGCCTGAAATGCCACACAAACTGGTAAAGATAGTTGGACAGCGCGAACGAAACGCCTTGTGCGGTATAGGCGAACACCCCGGCAGCCATCAGGATGAGGAACGCCTTATTGCGAACGGTCTGGATGAAGACGTCCAGATGCTCGCGCGCCGTTTCGCCAGTGGGTTCGTATCGCGGCATGTGCTTGATGTCGGGATGCAGCCCGATCGAGGACGCGACGATCGCGACGAACATCATCAGCGCCCCGAATCCCGCCATCCGTGCATAGCCCGTCGGATTCTGAAGCCCGACGGGATGAGCTGCATCGGGCACCAGGAAAAAGGCATAGCTGATCGACAGCATCGCGAGCCCCCCGCCCCAGGCGAACAGATAGCGGTAGGAAAAGAGCCGGGTGCGCTCGTCATAATCGGCGCTCAGTTCGGGGCCCATCGCCGCCGACGGGATCTCGAACGCCGACAGCGCCAGCCGGACCAGCAGCGCCGCGCCGAACAGATAGCCGAGCAGGGCCGGCTCCGACCACCCGGCCGGCGGATTCCACAGCAGCAGCCACCCAGCCGAAATCGGCAGCGCCGATGCGTACATCCAGGGGTGGCGCCGCCCCCAGCGCGACTGGGTATGATCGGACAGGAAGCCGACGAACGGATCGGCGAATGCCTCGACCACCAGCACGGCGGCGATCACCGCGCCGACGCTGGCCGCCGGCAAGCCGACCACCTGATTGTAGAACAGCAGCAGAAAGGTCGCGAAACCGCTGTCCTTTATGCCGTAAGCGACCGAGCCGAAACCAAACGACAAGCGGCTGCGCAGCGACAATTTGCGGGCGAGCGGAACGCCGACCGCCGCTTTCGCAGCGGTCACTTCTTATACGCTTCGAGCATCGCGAACAGCGACGGGACGGCCGGGTCCCAGCTGTGTCGCGGGCCAAGCGTCATGCCGCCATCGACGACGATATGGGTGCCGGTCACGAACGCGGCATCGTCGCTGGCGAGATAGGCGACGGCGGCGGCGATATCGTCGGGCGATCCGGCCCGCTGGATCGGCTGGGCGGTGGCGGCGATGCCGCCGATCACCTGGTTTGCCTGATCGCGCGTCGCGCCGTCGATGCCGACCGCGCTGGTGAAGATGTTGGTGGTGATGAAACCCGGGCAGATCGCATTCACCCGGATCTTGTGGCGCGCCAGATCGGCCGCGGCGAGGTGAGTGAGGTGCAGCACGCCGGCCTTGGCGACCGAATAGGCGGTCGGCGCCGCCCCGGTCTGCAGCGCGGCGATCGAGGCGGTGTTGACGATCGCGCCGCCACCTCGCGCCGCCATCAAGGGAGCCGCGTAGCGAATGCCGAGCGCGACCGATCGCAGCAGCAGATTCTGGGTGAAATCCCATTCGTCGGGCGCGATCTGATCGATTGGCGCGCGCGCGCCGCCGGCCCCTGCATTGTTGAACAGCACGTCGATCCCGCCGGCGGCATCGGCCGCCACGATCAAGGCCTCGATATCGCTCGCGTCGCAGACGTTGCAGGGCTGAAACCGGATGCGACCGTTGGAGGTCTCGGCAATCTCCCGCCCCGCCGCCTCGTCGATATCGCCAATCAGCACTTCGGCACCTTCGCGTACCAGTCGCTGGGCAGTCGCATGACCGATGCCCGATGCGCCGCCGGTGACGACGGCACGCTTGCCCGCAAAGCGCATAGACTCTCCTGCTTGCTTTTTTGGCAGCATAGTATGGGCTTCCAGCCCGTCAATCGAACGCTTTCGAAATTCGGGTTTGGGTTGCGAGCGGTCGCCCGCGCGATTACGAGAGCTGCATAAAAGAAAGGCACCCCCACGCCATGGCGCTCGATGCAGAAACCTTCGATCAGCTGATCGACACCGTC
>PKED01000189.1 GCA_002863155.1 Sphingomonadaceae bacterium
AATTATCGCTCTCGCGAATCGCCTAAACCCTAGCTTTGCCGACGCGCTAAAGACACCAGTAGCGCCCAACATGCATTGGCACCTGCACATCTGGGAAACAGTTCTTCAAATCGGCAAAGACACCTCCCGGTTTTACCAAAGATGCCAGCCGATCAAGGCCTATAGCCTTGTAAGCTTGGTGCGGCACGGCCAAGACTACCAGCTCAAATTGTCCATCCAAAGCGGCCGTGTCGAGTTCCAGCCCGTATTCGTGAAGCGCCTCCTCGTTATCGGCATGGGGGTCGTGCACGGTGACCTTATGACCCATTGTCGATAATGACTGCACGAGATCCGCCACCTTTGAATTGCGGATATCCGGCACATCCTCCTTGAAGGTAAGGCCTAGAACCAGCACCGATCCGACTCTGCCGCCAACAGCATCATGCAGCGAATTTGCCACCCACGCTGCCATCCCATCGTTGATCGAGCGGCCGGCCAAAATTACGCGAGGGTCATAGCCAAGTTGCTGCGCACGAAAACTTAAGTAATACGGATCAACGCCAATGCAATGGCCACCGACCAGGCCAGGTTGGAACTTTAAGAAATTCCACTTAGTACCAGCAGCCGCAAGAACGTCCCAAATGGAAATATCCATTTGGCTAAAGATCTGTGCAATTTCATTCATGAACGCGATATTTATATCTCGCTGGGCGTTCTCGATAACTTTTGCTGCCTCGGCTGTCCTGATCGACGCAGCGCGGAAGACGCCGCCCGATGTCACTGCCTCGTACAAGGCGGCCACGCGATCGAGCACCTCAGGCGTTTGCCCGGATACCACCTTGGTAATCCGGTCGATTGTGTGCTCCCTATCACCCGGATTGATTCGTTCGGGCGAGTAGCCAACAAAGAAATCAGCACCGCAAACCAGAGATGAGAGCTTTGCTAGGAGCGGAGCACAGATGTCTTCGGTCACTCCTGGATAGACGGTGCTTTCATAAATGACGATAGACCGTTTATTAGCCTGAAGAACACCGCCAACGGCACGCGTTGCACTTAGCACGGGGCCAAGGTCCGGACGATTATTCTCGTCGACGGGGGTCGGAACAGTCACAATGTAGAAATCAGCGGGAGGACACTCACCAATGTCGGTTGAGAGTTTGAGCGTAGAGGCCTGCAACCGATTACTTTCAATCTCTCCCGTGCGGTCGTGCCGGTCGCTGAGTTCCTTAATTCGGCTGGTGTTGATATCGATACCCCAAGTATCGAATTTCTCCGCAAGCGCGACGGCGAGCGGCAGTCCGACATACCCCAGACCAATCACAACAACCTTTGATTGAGATTTCTGCATCTTTTTCCCTTGTCAGTCTGATGGCAGCCCATCACCCCGCAGATTGAAAACTCAAGCTCAACATGACTTTCCGAACAAAACGCTCGCAAGTCGTTTCAGGAAAGCGCGCTGGCAATGGGCTTCGTCATTCCCGGTCAGCTGTGCGCCCATGCCATTTACCACCACTATCGTCCACCCGTCGTCCTCGCGGCTGACGGAGTCTTGGCACCCGGAACGTCCATGCCGATTTACCGCAACCATGTGTAAGGTTCAGCATTGAACCGCGGCGGGCTTGCCGGAGGCCGTTGGATGTGAGTCACGCTGCCATATCGATGTTGTCCGCGGCAGCATAATATTGTTCTTCGGCTTCGGCGGGCGGGATGTTGCCGATGGGCTCGAGCAAGCGGCGATGGTTGAACCAATCGACCCACTCGAGCGTCGCGTATTCGACGGCTTCGAAGCTGCGCCACGGGCCACGCCGGTGAATCACCTCGGCCTTGTAGAGTCCATTGATCGTCTCGGCCAAAGCATTGTCATAGCTGTTGCCGACGCTGCCGACCGACGGCTCGATCCCGGCTTCGGCAAGCCGCTCACTGTATTTGATCGAGACGTATTGGCTGCCGCGATCGGAGTGATGGATGAGACCGCCGCTACGCGCCGGTCGGCGATCGTGAAGGGCTTGCTCGAGCGCATCGAGAACGAAGCCGGCATGGGCGGTCCGGCTCGCTCGCCATCCGACGATCCGCCTGGCGAACGTATCGATGACGAAGGCGACGTAGACGAACCCGGCCCATGTCGCGACATAGGTGAAGTCCGAGACCCAGAGCATGTTCGGCGCCGGCGCGCGGAACTCTCGGTTGACGCGGTCGAGCGGACAAGGTACTGTCCGATCGCCGACCGTGGTGCGCACCGGCTTGCCGTGGATCACGCCCGCCAGTCCCATCGCCCGCATCAGCCGCGCGACCGTGCAACGCGCGACATCTAACCCCTCGCGTTGCAACTGCCGCCAGACCTTGCGGACACCATAGACGCGGAAGTTGGCTTCCAACACGCGCCGCACCTCGACTTTGAGCGCAACATCGCGTCGCGCCCGCGCCGACAGGCGCAGTGGATCCCGTCGCTGCGCGACATGCGCATGATAGGTTGATGGGGCGATCGGCAGCACCCTGCAGATCGGCTCGACCCCATGAACGGCGCGCTGATCATCGATAAACGCGATCATCTCTTGAACGGGCGGTCGAGCTCCGCCTGAGCAAAATATGCCGACGCCTTGCGCAGAATCTCGTTGGCTTGGCGCAGCTCGCGGTTCTCGCGTTCCAGCGCCTTCAGCTGCGCGGCAACATCCGTCGGGACGCCGGCACGTCGGCCGCTGTCCACCTCCGCCTTCTTCACCCACTCGTGCAACGTCTGCGTTGCACAGCCAATCTTCGCTGCGATCGACACTACCGCCGCCCAGCGCGACGGGTGGTCCTTCTCGTGCTCCAGCACCATCCGCACCGCCCGGACGCGGACCTCAGGTGAAAACTTTTTCGTCGTCTTGCTTGTCATAGCCCCTTACTCTCAGGAGTTGGGGCCTCCGACAAACCCGGCGCGGTTCACATCGCCAATCGCCAGCTTAGAAAGGTGGCCGCTGCCACGTAACTTGATCGGCTAGTCGGCGTTGCGCCTTCCCCGACACGACCGGTCGCGATAGGCTGATCCTTAAGGGCTCAGGTCAACAGTCATCGTTGACAAGCGGGATGCGCGAGGGCGCTCCACCGTATTGCCGCTCATGCCGACGACCTATGACTATCCGACTTTTCGTGTAGCAAGGCCATTACCGCCAGAGCGAGCATCGCGTAGATCCAGGACGCAAGATGCGCGATTGCCAGTCCCTCGGCGCCATGGGCAGGGACGAGAATGAACGCGGCGATTACCAGGATCATATCCTTGGGGATGGTAAAGCCCAGTACCGACGCCCACATCCGTCGCTCGGCTGCCAAGCGATAGGACCAGAGCGTCGCCGTGCACTCGAAGACGACGCTCAACATTAGCCAGCGCAGGACGTCGGCGCCCTGGGCAAAGCCAGCACCGAACGCTGTCATCGCGATGTCGCCAAACACGCCGAACAACACTGCGAGCGCGGCACTAAAACTGGCGACGGCCAGCACGGCTAGGATAAGTTGTCGGCGTGCTCCGGCGCCGTCCTCCATACGCCTGGCGACATACTGGGGGAGAAATACGGTGCCGAGCTGCATCGGAACGAATGCGATCAGGGTCTTGAGCGTAAGCGCGGCCGAAAAAACGCCGAGATCGTGCAGCCCATGGCGTCCGGCGAGAAGCGCGTTGGTGCCCCAGACTGCAGGCGTCAACGTTAGCCCAGCAATAGCTGCTGGAAGCGCAAAGGGAAAGATTTCGCGCGCGATGTCACTGCTGGTCCGCGACCCGGCAGCCTGAGCCTTGAGCGTGACGAGCGTAAGCTGCAGGTAACCGGCCCGCAACGCGGTCGCAATTGCATAGCCGACAGCAGCCCCTATCGATCCGGCAAGCGTCACTCCCGCTGAGGTAAAGGCGAGCAGCGAGATAGCGAACACCGTCGCGGCAACCGTCTGGATGCGAAAGCGCTGCAGCCCGATGGCGACGCCGCTCTGGACCGCCGTCAACGCGGCAAACGGGATGGCGGCGGCAGCAATCACGAAGATCGGGACTAGGCTTGCATCCTGATAAATATCGCGCGCGACCGGAACCGCGAGCATTATCAGTCCCGCGCTAAAAACGAGTCCTGCTATAAGAGCCGCGCGAATACAGAAGCGCGCTACAGCCGCAGCTGAGGCGGGATCGAGTTTCAATAAGCGCGCGACGAAGTTGGTGGCAGTGAAGGCCAGCCCGCTTTGCGCAACCGCGCTCAATGTAAGCGTCGTTCCGACCGCGATTGCGTACCGCGCATATTCAGTGGGCCCCAGCCGGTTGGACAGCAGCACGGTGACAAGCAAGGTCACCCCTTGGCCGATAACAGAGGCGGTACCGTTCCATAGCAGGTGCCCGGTAAGGGCAGGCAGGCGCAGACGGGCCAGCCTCAACTCTTGAGGTCCGCCCGTGCGTCGCGGATCAGCGCATCGAGTTGATGCATCCGATGGCCGATGCGGTGATCTCGCATCGTCCGACGAAAGGCCGCCACAATATGGTCGCGACGTTCCCGATCATGGGTGAGAAAATGATCAATTTTACCGATCAATTGGTCCGTGCCACGAAATCCCTGAATCTCGGTACCGACCTCATAGAAATCGCTCAGATAGGGTCCGCCGTCAGAGATTTGCATGACGCCGTTGGCTGGTAGCTCGAAAATGCGAAAGCTGCCCACGGTGTAGTCACCACGCAGGTGGACGTTGAAACCGATCTTGCTGCGCTTATAGAGCCCGACATAGTCCTCAAATGCGATTGGGCTGACCCAGCCGGGCGCACGATGCTTGACCTTGAAGTAAAGGTTTTTCTTCCAATTCGTGAGCCCGTGAAGACGACATCGTGATCCGAAATGGCGCTTGACTGCCGCCAGCGTTGGCATCTTGTCTACATGCAGCGCGCCGACGAAAAGAATATCGATATCTCGGGGATGGCTGAGAATCTCCGACTCGGTCCTACTCGCATCCCATGCTGCATCGAACAGCGCGAGCGGCCAGAAGTCCGCCCGCTTTGCGCCGAGATACGCCAGCTTTTCGGGCATCGTCATCTCGAAGCTGTAGGCGCGGCTGTGATAGAGCACCTGATCGAAGGCGTGGACATAGCAAAAGTCCCGCTCATAGGCGACCATCGGCCCGTCCGACGTCCGAAGCACCTTATGGACCGGCACGGTCAGCAGATATTCCGGGTGATAGGGATTCGCGTTGTCGACGACAAGCGCCTCGGCCTTCTCACGAGCAATCGCCTCCTCGAGCGCGGCATACGTCGCAAGCAGCTTGGGATCTTTGCGGAACCACAGGGTGTCGAGCCTCTGTGCTTGAATATAGTGGGACGGCGACAGGATCTTGCCATGGTCAAAAGGCACGAACCGCACTTCGTCGGTCGACGCTCCGGCAATCTCCCGCTCCCAGAACAGCCGCTCATATCCAACCTTATTATGCGAATACAGGATGACGCGCATCAAACACCTTTGCGAAAAGCCACTGCAGGCTCGCTGACGGCTGTGGCGCTCAACAGCAAACCCTTAAGCTGTCAAGGTCGGGCGGTGATAATGGGCTGGCAATCGTCCTCGCTCCACCCTATGAGCACGGTGGTCTAAACGAGGGCGCTTACCGCCACTCGCCCCCCCCAGAAACAGAGATGCCGACCCGATGAAAAGAGCGTTGATCACTGGCATAACGGGACAAGACGGCGCCTATCTTAGCGAGCTTTTGCTTGCCAAGGGCTATGAAGTTCATGGTATTAAGCGTCGCTCGTCCTCGTTCAATACTGGCCGGATCGATCACCTTTTCACAGACCCTCATCAAGAAGGCGGGCGATTTTTCCTGCATCACGGCGACTTGACCGACGCAACCAATCTGATCCGCCTGGTACAAGAAATCGCGCCGGACGAAATTTACAATCTTGCGGCTCAGAGCCATGTTCAGGTCAGCTTTGAGACTCCCGAATATACCGCCAATGCGGATGCATTGGGAACGATGCGCCTACTGGAGGCACTGCGTATCCTGCGGCTCGAAGACAAGGTCCGTTTTTACCAAGCGTCGACTTCGGAGCTTTATGGACTGGTACAGGAAGTGCCGCAAAAAGAGACGACACCCTTTTATCCGCGCTCGCCCTATGCGGTTGCGAAACTTTACGGCTACTGGATCACGGTTAATTACCGCGAGGCTTATGGGATTCACGCGTCCAACGGCATCTTGTTCAACCACGAGAGCCCGCTGCGCGGCGAGACGTTCGTCACTCGTAAGATCACCCGCGCCGTCGCCGCTATCCATCACGGCCGCCAGAAGGAGATTTTCCTTGGCAATCTCGACGCCAAGCGGGATTGGGGCCATGCTCGGGACTATGTCGAAGGCATGTGGCGCATCGTTCAGCAGGACGTCGCTTCCGACTACGTCCTCGCGACGGGCGAAGCCCGGTCGGTGCGCGAGTTCGTCGAACATGCCTTCCGTGAAACTGGACGCGAAATAGATTGGGACGGATCGGGCGTCGATGAGGTCGGGCGCGACAAAGCGAGTGGACAAGTGCTCGTCCGCGTAGATCCTCGGTATTTCCGACCGACAGAAGTGGATTTTCTGATCGGCGATCCAGCCAAGGCAGAACGTGAGCTCGGCTGGCGGCACACCACCGGCTTCGTTGATATGGTACGCGAGATGGTGGCAGCCGATCTTGCCCTGTGCGCGGCGAATCAGGCGCGCTAGATGCGGGTTTGGTTGACCGGGGGTAACGGTATGGTCGGCGGGGCGTTGCGTCGCCTGGCGCCGGATCTCGCCCCGGACGTCGAGATAATAGCGCCGGGACGCGACATTCTTGATCTCACCGATCCTGCGGCGGTGCGCGGTTTCCTTGCCGACACGCGAATCGATGCCGTGATCCATGCCGCTGGCCGGGTTGGTGGGATTGCTGCCAACCTGCGCGACATGGCCGGTTTCTTGGCAGAGAACTTGGCGATTAACCTCGCAGTGATCGAAGGCGCGCGGCGAGCGGGTATCGGCACGCTGATCAATTTCGGCAGCTCGTGCATGTATCCTGTCAACTATCGCCAGCCGCTGATCGAAGAGGATATCCTGGCCTCCCCGCTTGAACCGACCAACGAAGGCTATGCGCTCGCCAAGATCGCGGCCGCCCGTCACTGCGCCTACATCGCGCGCGAGACGGGGGCGGCATTTCGGACGATTATACCGTGCAACCTTTACGGTCCCGGGGACCATTTCTCGCTAACGCGCGGCCATCTGGTCGCGAGCGCGATCCGCAAGACGCATGATGCCAAACTGGCCAAGGCATCGCATGTCGAGATCTGGGGCGACGGCACGGCCCGCCGCGAGTTCCTTTATGTCGACGATCTGGCCGGCTGGGTACTTCAACAAGCGTTGCAGCGGGCACGCGATTTGCCGCAGGATCTGAATGTCGGCTTCGGCGACGACTTTTCCGTCACCGACTATTACCGCATGGCGGCGAAGGTTGTCGGCTATGAGGGCGACTTCCAATACGCCCCCTCCCGCCCAACTGGTATGCAGCAGAAGCTGATGAGTTCTGCTAGGGCCAAGGCATTTGGCTGGCGCGCGATTACCTCGCTCGATGAAGGAATGGCCACAGCTTATCGCTATTTCCGTCAGAAGGGTGACGAATGATGCCGCAGCCCCCCCTACTCAGGCTAGCGACGGACAGTTGGGACGAGGCTGAATATGCAGCGATTGACCGCGTGGTGGCGTCGCGGCAGTTTTCCATGGGGCCTGAAGTCGCCGCATTCGAACGTGACGCGGCGGCGCTGTTCGGCAGTCGCCATGCGCTGATGGTCAACAGCGGCTCCTCCGCTAATCTCGTTGCGATTGCCGGTCTGGTCTATCATCCCAATGCCCCGCTGCAGCGCGGTGACGAGGTGATCGTCCCGGCGGTGTCCTGGAGCACAACCTTTTATCCCGTCCACCAGCTTGGTTTGAGCTTGCGCTTTGTCGATATCGATCGTGATACGCTCAACATCGACCTCAACCTGCTCGAAGCGGCGCTGACCCCGAAGACGAAGGGCGTCCTTGCCGTCAATCTGCTGGGCAATCCCGTCGACCTGCCGCGGCTGAGAACGTTTTGCGAAGCGCACGGGTTGGTGCTGATCGAAGACAATTGCGAATCAATGGGTGCCGAGATCGGCGGCAAGCAAGCCGGCACATATGGCCTTTGCGGAACATTCAGCACCTTTTTCTCCCACCATATCTCGACCATGGAAGGTGGGTTCGTTCTGACCGACGACACAGTGCTTTACAACACGATGCTCTCGCTCAGGGCACATGGCTGGGTGCGCGGACAACCGGCGGACAGCCACCTGCCGATCCCCGAAGACGCGTTCATGCGGATGTTTCGCTTTGTGCTGCCAGGCTATAATCTGCGTCCTTTGGAGATGTCGGGGGCGATCGGGCAGGATCAGCTCCGCAAATTGCCGACGATCGTGGCTGCGCGCCGCGCCAACGCCGACCATTTCCGGGCGTGTTGCGATGGCATCCCGGGGATCCGAATTCAAGCCGAGACCGGACGCAGCTCTTGGTTCGGGTTCGCAATCGTCCTTCAAGAGCATTTGCAGGGACGCCGGGCAGAACTGGTCGCTCGGCTACAGGCGGCAGGGGTCGAGTGCCGACCGATCGTCAGCGGCAACTTCCTCGCCAATCCTGTGGTCGAACTTCTGGATCACAGCGTCGCCGGACCTGTTCCCGTGGCCGAAGAGATCGACGCCAACGGTCTTTTCATTGGCAACCATCATTTTCCAATCAATGACTCTCTCAACCTGGTCGGGCAGCTGCTGCGCGAGTTCGCGACCGGCCAATAGGCGCGACGCCGGATCGTTTTCGCGGACAAGGGAACCAAGGGTGAGTCACCGGGTAGGTTGCGGACTGCCCAACAGCCGCACCTTCTTCAGCCTCAAGCCCGAAAGGCCGCTTCCCAGGAAGAGATATAGGTAGAAATCGTGATTAGTCTGGTGAAACAGCCCCCCAGCCAGGCTCGCTACAAGCGTCAGGATTTCCAGCCTCATCCATGGCTTGTCCAAAGTTGCGCAATATTGCAGTTTTCGCCGATAACCTCGAACCGACAACACGCACAGCAATAAGAACAGCCCCGCACCCAGCAGACCAGTCTCACCCAAGATTTCCGAGGGAATCCCATGTGCTGCGGTAAGATAAGGCGTCAAACGGCCGACATAGTAGGACGTGCTCATGTAGCCTGTGCCTACGATTGGCGAGAGGTAGAATGAATCGATCGAAACCTGCGTCACGAGGCGGCGTTCGACATCCACCCGGTCGGCACCGCCAACATTCGCCTCATAAAACACGGTATCGCCCAGTGCGAGCGAAGTGCCAGTAGGATCAAGGCGAGCAGATGCGATAAGATTCCCAAAGCGTTGAGTTTGAGAAAGTACGCCCCCAAGCGCCACCCCGACCACGGCCATGATTACTAGGATAAGATTTACATATCTCTTGGAAATCCTCAGGCAAATTAATAGACTTGCCAGCAATATTGGCAAAATAAATATGATAAAGACTCGGTTCTCTAGGCTAAAGCCCACGCCCAACATGACAGTTAGCAATAAAATTGAAAGGTACGACTTATCTAGAATAATTCTACCCATCAAGGCTGGCGTAACAATTAGAAATATAAGTCCAAAGAGGCTTCTAAAGGCTCCCTTTCCTTCGTCCAAAAGCTCACCTATTGTTAATAGGTTTATGGATATACATACAATAAAAGCGAGCGCGTACCATATTATTAATATAAATACAAATGAGTTCTTTTCATCCGGTTTCCAAAAAAATGGAATCGTAGAAAATAAAACAAAAATAGTGTCGATCCCAGATTGAAATAATCCCCTGCCGGGATCGGGCGACCAGAATGAGGAAATTGCTACATAAATTAGAAACAAAACTAATGGCCAAAGGCACCACAAACCAAAAACATGTCTTGAACGAGATATCGTCAAAATCATTAATACGGATATCAAGCCCGCTATATAAATAGCATATTGCAATAATACATAATACAAAACTGTGAAAGAAAATATTGTCGCGCAGCATATTCCCGACAACAGGACATATGACGCCCGAGGACGGGTTAATTGAGGAACATATTTAGCTGCGGGATGTGCCGTTCGTTGTTGCAATCTACTTATCCTCGTGAACCTCAGAACTGACACGACCATAAAGGCGCAAATACGCAAGCACGATCGCGTCCACGTCAAATTGCTGGACGGTGGCCCGTGCCGCCTTGGCAAGCGAACCACGTAGAGAGTCATCAGCCATCAGGCGAGCCAACTGACGCGTAAATCCTTGTGGATCGTCGCATGAAGCGTAGAGCGCGCCGCTTCCCAACAGGGATTGATGCATCGGAATATCGGACAGAACCGTTGGGACTTCCAGCGCGGCCGCCTCCGTAACACTATTCGGATGCCCCTCAAACGTGCTGGCAGAGGCAAAAACGTCAGCCGAGGCTATCCATTCCAGGGGGTTGGGCTGGTACCCCACGAACGTGACATCCGCGCAAAGCTCCGACAGTGCAACCTGAGCCTCCAAATTCGCTCGCTCCGGTCCGTCGCCGACGATCACCAAGTGAATATCGCGGATAGACTGCTTCAACAACGCGACGGCCTCGATGAGAGTCCGAACATTCTTTTCGGGCACCAGACGCGAAACGGTGATGATGGTGGGGCGCCTCGCCGGCTGACGCCCATCGCCCGCACACTTGCTTCGAACCCGGTCAACTACCGCGAAATCGATTCCATTTCCGATCACTGAAACGTTTCGATGCCCTGGCCAAACCCCACGCCCATGTTCCGCGTTAGCGACTACCAACGCGCTCCCTCCAAGGTGCTGACGGATCCTGTTCTTAAATCCGGGTGGATAGGCCCCAATCGACGAACGCTCGGCAATGACCCAGCGCAAGCCGGTCACGCGTGCCACTGCGCCGCCCAGTATGTCCATCTGAGTGAGCCATGTCTGGATCACGGTAGGCCGCATTTTGCCTACGGCACGGTACAGCGCGAACAATAGCCGGGGGTCGTGGTTGGAATATTGAGAGATATCGAAGCAGCGAACCCCCTGCGCGGTCAGTGCTCGTTGATCATCCTCCGACAGACGGCTGAATATTGCGACTTCCGCTCCCGCCGCCACCATCCGAGGAGCTAGCAAGCGCAACTGCGTTTCAGCCCCGCCGACGGAAAGTGTCGGGATACAGTGCAACACGCGGACCGCAGACGCGGCTCTCTGCGGACATGAAGGTTCAGCGGCCAAAGGCGAAATCATCGATCTACCAGCATTGGAGCAGCGTCGACCGACGCCCGCTGTCGTAGAAAATCGCTACGACACCGCCTCCGATTGTGCAACAGCGAAGGGCAAGCTAAAGCGCGTGAGGCAATGTCGCGCTTATCCCTCACGCATCCGTCAACTCGGTCGGACGCTTCGCTGTCCAATTTTTCCCTGCGCTATTGATTTGTGCCGCAGTGGCTGTGTTGCTATCCGGCCGGCGCACCGTGAGTAATTATCGCGAAGCCCCGCCCGCCCGTGGCGCCCAGACGGAATGATCCCCGATGTGTGGAATAATTGGTTACCTATCGGCTACGACGCCGATCGATCCCGGGCTATTCGACGCCATGCGGGACATGTCGACCCATCGCGGGCCCGACGGCGCGGGATCATGGATGTCGCAGGATCGTCGCGTCGCGCTTGGGCACCGACGCCTGGCGATCATCGATCTGACCGAGGGCGGCTTCCAGCCGATGTCGTCCCCCGACGAACGCTACATCATCACCTACAACGGAGAGATCTATAATTATAAGGAACTGCGCGAGGAGTTGCGTGCTCGGGGGCACGCTTTCAAAACCGACAGCGATACCGAGGTGCTGCTCGCGGCCTATCTGGAATGGGGTGATGCCGCCCCGACCCATCTGCAGGGCATGTTCGCCTTTGCGATTTTCGACCGCAAGACTCAGTCGCTCTTCGCGGCGCGCGATCGTGCCGGCGAAAAGCCGTTTTTCTATCGGCAGGCCGGTCGAGGTCTGATTTTCGGTTCTGAACTAAAGATGCTGCTGCGCGACCCCGAGGTACCGCGAGAAGCCGACCCGGTGGCCCTTGATCACTATCTGGCCTATGGCCATGTCCCGCGCGAGCTTTGCCTGCTCAAGGGCTTTGCCAAGCTGCCCGCGGGCCACTCGCTGCGCTATGATCTGAATGCCGACAGCCTGTCCGTGACAGCATACTGGACTCTGCCGCGGCGCGAGGCCGACGCGGCCGAGCAGACGTTTGACGCCTTGGTGGATGAGCTGGAACCACTGCTGGATCAGGCCGTCCGCCGCCAGCTGGTCGCCGACGTGCCGGTCGGCGTGCTTCTGAGCGGTGGGCTGGACAGCAGCCTGATCGCCGCCACGGCAACCCGCGTCTCCAGCCGCGTCCAGACCTTCACCATCGGCTTCCCCGATCATTCGGCCTATGATGAAAGCCCCTTGGCCAAGCGTCTGGCCAGCGAACTGGGTACCGACCATGTCGAACTGATGGTCAATCCCAACGCATATGACCTTCTTCCCCAACTTGCCGCACAGTTCGACGAGCCGATCGCCGACAGCTCGATGATTCCCACCTTCATCGTCAGCCAATTGGTCCGCACGCGTGCAACCGTGGCTTTGGGCGGCGATGGCGGGGATGAGCTATTCGGTGGTTACCATCATCATGCCTGGATGCAGAACATGGCCAAGCTCCGAGCGGCCGGTATTCACCGGCTGCCGCTGGCCCGGTCACTGGCCGATGCCGCCCTCCCCTATCGCGCCAAAGCGCGGAAGACCGTGCTCCGCCTGTTCGACAAATATGATCCGGCGATTACCGTTACACGGCTGATGGAGCCAAGCCTGCGGCAAGCGCTGATTGGGCCCCGGCACCTGGTTCCCAATCAAGCTGCCGAGCAATTTCGAGCGGACCTGATCGGCGACTGGGTGGAACCGCGCGAGCGTGCAATGGCGCTCGATTACCTGACGTACATGTGCGACGACATCCTCGTGAAGGTCGATCGCTCAAGCATGCTTGCATCACTCGAAGTCCGGGCGCCGATGCTCGACCCGGCGATCATTGAATTCGCTTTCGGCCGACTCTCGCCCGAACGGCGCGTCAGCCAATCGGGGCGTAAGCTGATGCTGCGCCATCTGGCAAAGCGCAGGCTGCCCGCTTGGTTCGATACCGCCCGCAAGCAAGGCTTCTCTATCCCGCTTCCCGCCTGGCTGCGCGGTCCCTGGAAACCGTTGCTTGACGATATCGCCAGCTCTGCCGATGACAGCTTGCTCGATCCTCAAGCGGTCCGTCGGTTCCTTGCTGGCGGGCTCGCTGCCGACCGGCTCGCCCATCCGGTGTTCCAGATCGCAATGCTGGAACTCTGGCGACGCCAATACAACGTAAGAATGGCCTGACCGTGACGCAGATCCTTTTGAGCGCGGTGTCGGCACGCCGCGGCGGCGGACGCACCTATCTGCGGCACATCGTTGCCGAATTTCCCGCCGACGACCGCCATTGCCTAACCATTTTGTCGGCATCTCGGATCGAAGGCGTAACCGAGCTCGCAAATGTACGTTGGCTGGCCGCACCTGGCTGGACCGAAAATCCTGTTCTGCGATTTTTGCTGGGCTCGTTCTATTTTCGCTGGCTGTGGAAATCCCGGAACGATTTTGACGTCGTTTATTATCCCGGCGGCAGCTTCGATATCCCGCTGCCGCGAAAGGTTAAGCGTGCTGTCGCCTTTCGTAACATGCTGCCCTTCGATGAAGCATCTGCTCGTTTATACCCTCTGGGGTGGATGAGGTTGCGCCATTGGATGCTCAAATATCTGCAGGCGCATGCCTTCCGCTCGGCCGACCTTGTCATTTTCATTTCCCGATACGCGCGTTCTGTCATCGACGGCATTGTCGATCGGCGCGGCACGGCCGTCGTAATCCCGCATGGCGTGACAGCGACGACGGGGACGCTCTCGACGGCGTTGCAGGAGCGCCTTCCCGAAAAATTTGTGCTCTATCTGTCGATACTCGATTATTACAAGGCGCAGGTCGAACTGGTCGACGCATGGGCTCGGCTTCGCGCAATTAAGACGGTTGAGGAGAAGCTCGTGCTCGCGGGTCCGACGGGCTCGCGTTACACAGAGCGTGTCCGCGCGGCCATTGCGCATCACGGGCTTGAGGACCACGTCATTCTGCTCGGAGAGGTCAGCTACGATCAGGTTTTCGATTTGGCGCGGAGGGCTCGCCTAAACGTCTTCATGTCGCTATGCGAAAACTGCCCGAACATCATGCTCGAACTGATGCGGGTGGGGTGCCCGCTGCTCGTCTCAAATCGGCAGCCGATGCCCGAACTCGGCGGTGAATATCTGGAATATGTTGATCCAACAAATGTGGAGGCTGTCGCCCATGCCTTAGCGCGCCTCATCGATGACGATCAGCGATTGAATGAGATTGGCCAAGCAGCCCTTGTCGGCTCGCTCAAATATGATTGGCCGCGCGCAGGCCGTGAAACATGGGCCAGTATCTTGGCCCTCGGCTAATGCAGTCGGCGAGGCTTGATTGAGTTCGGATGGCGTAAAGTTTTGTTTCGGGACGAGTGGACACAATGTTCAAGGGAAAGACACTGCTGATTTCAGGGGGAACGGGGTCGTTCGGCGGTGCCGTTCTTCGACGCTTTCTCGACAGTGATATCGGCGAAATCCGGATCTTCAGCCGAGATGAGAAGAAGCAAGATGACATGCGGTCTCTTTACACGAGCGACAAGCTCCGGTTCATTATCGGAGACGTTCGAGATCCGATAGCGATCGGCAATGCGACGCGCGATGTCAATTTTGTCTTTCATGCCGCGGCGTTAAAGCAGGTCCCGTCATGCGAATTTCACCCGCTTGAAGCCGTACAGACGAATATCAACGGCACGGCCAACCTGCTTGAGGCTGCTGTCGCTAATGGTGTGGATCGGGTTATCTGCCTCAGCACGGACAAGGCAGTCTATCCGATCAATGCGATGGGCATGTCCAAAGCATTGATGGAAAAGGTGATGATCGCGAAGTCGCGCTTGCCGAGGCGCGGTGGCGGCGTGATCTGCGGAACGCGGTACGGCAATGTGATGGCCTCACGAGGCTCAGTAATCCCGCTGTTTGTCAACCAGATCATCGAAGGTCTGCCGATCACGGTCACCGACCCCTCCATGACCCGATTCATGATGTCTTTGGACGATGCGGTCGAGTTGGTTTTGTTTGCCTTTCAGCATGGTGAGAACGGCGACATATTTGTTCAAAAAGCGCCAGCATCCACAGTGGGCACTGTCGCCCGTGCAATTGCCGAACTCATGGGCGTGCCCGACCACCCGATCAAAGAAATCGGAACGAGGCACGGCGAGAAACTTTATGAAACATTGCTGACACGTGAAGAGATGGTCACCGCGCGTGATCTAGATCGATATTTCAGAATTCCGCCGGATATGCGTGATCTTAACTACTCTAAGTATTTTATTGAAGGTGAAAAGAGCATTTCGGAAGCAATCGATTACAATTCTCATAATACCAGAAGGCTTGATCTACAGGAAACGAAGGACTTACTGATGACCCTGTCGTTTGTGCGCGCTGCAGTTGAAGGAAAGGTGTCTGTACCCAATTTCTAGCTTTGCCTCCCCTTTATCGTTCCTACTACTGGCTCTTCAATATCATCCAGGCGCAAAGCCGCTCTTGTAAGGAAGCAGGATGCAATGCTGCGCATTTTGATGATCAGTCAAAGTTTCTGGCCGGAAGATTTTCGTATCAACCAGATAGCGGCAGATTTGATACGCGCGGGCGTACAGCTTACGGTGCTAACCGGGCAGCCCAATTATCCGGAAGGAAAGATATTTCCGGGCTATCGGCCACTATCGGCCGGATGCGAGGATCATGAGGCTGGGTATAAGATTGTTCGCGTCCCCCTTGTGCCTCGGGGCCGCGGCGGGGGCCTCCGGCTCATTTTAAATTATGCTTCATTCCTTATCGGCGGCATCGTGATTGGCGGTTGGCTGGTGCGCGGCGCGAAATTTGACGTCGTGTTCGTTTATGGCAATTCACCAGTCACTCAGGGATTCATCGCCATCTGGATCGGCTGGCTGAAACGTGCGCCGGTAGTCCAATGGATCCAGGACCTCTGGCCCGATGCGCTTTCTGCCACTGGGCACGTACGGTCCCCGATTATCCTTGGGACAGTCGGCTGCATCGTGCGTTTTATGTATCGCCAGTCTGATCTCGTTCTGGCGCAGTCCCGATCGATAGCAGCTTATTTGATCAAGCAGGCCGCGCCAGTACCGGTCCGTTATTTCCCTAATCCCGGCGAGCATCAGCGGCCTCTTTTGGGCGCCGGTCGACGGCTCCTACCCGTAGGTTTCAACATTGTTTTTGCCGGCAATCTTGGTCGCGCGCAGGCACTGGATACCGTGATCGCTGCGGCCGCCCGTCTGACGGATCTTCATGACGTGCGCATTCATCTATTTGGTTCAGGATCGATGACCGCATGGCTTAAGCAGGAAATCAGCCGGCTTGGCTTGGCGAACGTGATGCTGCCAGGGCGCGTCACGCCGGCTGAGATCGCCTCGATCTACAAGGAGGCTGACGCTCTGTTGCTGACGCTTGTCGGCGACCCAATGGTTGCGCTGACCGTCCCTAGCAAACTGCAGTCTTATCTCGCGGCCGGGCGGCCGATCATCGCCGCAGCCGACGGAGAAGCGGCAAAAATTGTCGGTTCGTCGGGCAGCGGCCTTTGCTGCAGCGCCGGCGACCCACAGCAGCTCGCGTCAACGATTCGCCATATGTACGCCCTGACGCAGCAAGAGCGCGAGCAGTTAGGGGCATCGGGCAGACAGTATTTTGAAGCACATTATCAGGCAGATGTGCTGACCCAGAAGCTTGTTGATGGGCTGACAAAGGTCGCGGCGGGCGACCGCATGCATGCCTTCCGCTCAGGAGATTGACATTGAAGATCATGGTCTTGGGTGCCACGGGCATGCTAGGTAGCGCAGTGACGCGTGTCGCGGCCGACCGGCACGATTATGAGGTGGTGGCCGCTGCCCGAAACGCAGAACCTCTGAAGGCGAAATTGCCCTCGGCAAAACTACAATTTGCAGAGGGATTGGACGTTGAAAACTTCGAAAGCTTGAGTGCCGTTTTTTCCAGCCACCGTCCCGATGTCGTCATTAACTGCGTGGGCATCGTCAAACAACTGGCATCTTCCTCAGACATCATGACTGCGGTGCCGATCAACACGTTACTGCCGCATCGCTTGAAGCGCCTGTGCGAATTGCTTGGGAGTCGATTGGTTCACATAAGTACGGATTGTGTCTTCTCTGGCCGTACAGGCAACTACAACGAGTCAGACATCTCAGATGCACGTGACCTGTATGGCGTCAGCAAGTTTTGGGGCGAGGTCGGTGGCCAGCATGCAGTCACGTTGCGGACGTCGATCATCGGGCCAGAGCTTCGTAGCGCGCACGGCCTGCTGGGCTGGTTTCTGGCTCAGGAAGGTCCGGTTCGTGGTTTCAAACGCGCCATCTTTTCTGGGCTGCCGACCAACGAGCTCGCACGGATCATCTTCGACCACGTGATCCCGAACCCAGATTTGCAGGGCTTGTATCACGTTTCAGCCGCGCCAATTGACAAGGATTCATTGCTCAGATTGTTCGCCAAACACTATGCCCGGGCAAACATAATAACGTCTGATGAGGCGTTGGTAATTGATCGATCGCTCGATTCGTCTCGGTTCAGAACTGCTTCCGGCTATCACCCACCTGACTGGGATCAGCTAATCGGAGAAATGTTTACTTTTGATCAAGGCTATTAAAGATAGGCTTAACAATGAAGGTAGCAACAATTGTTGGGACACGCCCCGAACTGATCAGGCTTTCGCTCACTATCGCCAAGCTGGATAAATATTGCGATCACCTACTTGTCCATACTGGTCAGAATTACGATTTTGAATTGAACGAGGTCTTTTTTCAAGACCTGAACATTCGTCGGCCCGATAAGTTCTTGAACGCGGCAGGTGCAAGCGCTGCAGAGACAATTGCCAACGTCATTCAGTCGACCGATGCCTTTCTGGCCGAAACTCAGCCTTCGGCCGTATTGATTTTGGGAGATACCAACAGCGCGCTCGCGGCGATTTCTGCAAAACGCCGACGAATTCCAATTTTCCACATGGAAGCGGGCAACAGGTGTTTCGACCAGCGGGTGCCGGAGGAAATCAACCGAGTCATTGTCGATCACATTGCCGATATCAATCTGACTTACAGCGATATTGCACGAGAGATGTTGTTGCGAGAAGGCTTGCCGCCCGATCGCGTGATCAAGACCGGTAGTCCAATGTTCGAGGTCATTGACTTCTTCAAAAGCAACATTGCCGCATCGGATGTGCTCGACCGGTTCAATTTGCAAAGAGAAGAATTCTTCGTCGTCAGCTCTCATCGCGAAGAAAATATCGACTCCGACCGCAATTTTTCACGCCTGGTGGCGGTACTCAACCACCTTGCCGTTCGGCATAACCTTCCTGTCATCGTATCGACACATCCAAGGACCCAAAAGCGGATCGCAGCCAGCGGTGCAAATTTTGATTCTCGGATCAATTTTCTAAAGCCCTTGGGCTTTCACGACTATATCAGCCTTCAAATGTCTGCACGCGCCGTGCTTTCAGATAGCGGAACCATTACCGAAGAGGCGTCGATCCTTAATTTTCCTGCTATCAATCTGCGCGAAGCCCATGAACGTCCAGAAGGAATGGAGGAGGCATCGGTCATTCTAACCGGGCTGAATCTCGATCGGGTGGAAGAGGCCCTTGCCATCCTCGCCGATCAGCCGCGCGGAACGGATCGATCATTGCGCTTGGTCAGCGACTACGCGATGCCGAACGTGTCCGAGAAAGTCGTCAGGCTGATTACCAGCTATTCTGACTATGTTCGGCGTACAGTCTGGCACGACTATGAAGACTAAGAGACAATGTTAGCCGGACGGCGAGGCAAGCCTATCCCATTCCTCAAGCACAGCGAGCGCAGTCAATGAAGGTAGCAGTGACTGGCGCCTCCGGCTTCGTCGGCGGCGCCCTAATTGCCGCGATTCGTGCGGAAGGCGTCGACGCCTTGGCGCTTGTCCGTCAGTCAACCGGCGCCGCGATGGAAATCGCGGTTGGAGACCTCTCGACTGCACAGCCTTCACCGGAAGCGTTGGAAAAGATTGACGCAATTATCCACCTTGCGGCGCGCGCGCATGTGATGAAAGATCATGACGCAGATCCGCTGTCAGCCTATCGAGCTATCAATGTCAGAGGCACCCGCAATATTTTGGAAGCAGCGGCGGCTGCGGGCGTCAAGCGCTTTGTATATGTCAGTTCGATCAAGGCATGTGCGGAGCGTTCGACGCCGGGTTCTCCGCTGACTGAAAGAACACCCGAAACACCCGAGGATGCCTATGGCATCTCCAAACTCGAAGCGGAGAAACTGGTCGCCGAAACGGCGTCGCAGAACGGCATGGAATGGACTGTCGTCCGTCCCCCATTGGTCTATGGGCCAAATGTTCGCGGCAATTTTGAGCGCCTGATCGCGCTCGCAAATCGCCAATTGCCTCTCCCTTTTGGCGCGATCAACAATCGCCGAAGCATCATTTCCCTGGATAATCTTACAGCGGCGCTAGTAGCCGCGTGTCGATCGCCTGACGTCAATACCCGCAAGTTAATGCTCGCTGATGATTGCCTATCGACCCCTGCACTTTTACGGGCGATCGGTCAGGCACTGGGTCGGCCGCAGCGTTTGTTGCCGGTGCCGGTCGCGCTATTGCTCCGCGGCGGCGGGATGGCCGGGCGGCGCGCTGTCATAAGCCGACTGTGCGAGTCACTCGAAATCGACGCCGCACCAAGCTGGCAGGCCTTGGGGGTACGCCCCAGTAAAACGACAGCCGAGTCCATGGACGCCACGGTTGACGCTTGGCGCGCACAGGTCAGCTGATAGCCCCTCGACTGGTGTAACCTGCACGATCGGCTGGTGTTGCGCGGCTAACGTCACTTGTATGCCTTGGTCGGTTCAGCTAACCCCGCCCCAAGCTGGTGAAGAGGAGCGATGATGAAGCGGCTTGTCGATTTGGCCGCGGCGTTGATTTCGGCACCGCTGGTGATACCGGTTTGCATCATTCTGATGGCGGTTATCAGGCTGGAAAGCAAAGGGAACCCGCTCTTCGTTCAACGCCGTGTCGGCAGACACCAACGCCTATTCTGGATGCTAAAGTTGCGCACGATGCAGGCCAATACGGGCGATCTCCCATCGCATATCGCGGGTGAACAAACGATTACCAGAGTTGGGCGGCTTCTTCGCCGCCTGAAGCTCGACGAGTTACCGCAATTGTTCAACGTGGCCATGGGAGAGATGAGCCTTGTCGGCCCGCGGCCTTGCCTCCCTTCGCAGCATGAACTGGTTGCAGAGCGCGCCCGGCTGGGGGTTTTCGCCTATTCACCCGGAATAACGGGACCGGCGCAGGTCGCTGGGATTGACATGTCTCAACCGAGGCGGCTCGCGGAGGCAGAGGCGGCTTATTTTCGCGGCGCAACCCTTGCCGAGGATGTCAAGATTCTGCTGGCAACGGTGTCGGGCCGCGGATCTGGGGATGCGGCAGCAGCGGAGCGTCATTCGTGACCTTCAATCACTCCGGCCCGGGATCGCCAAATTCCAGGGATCCGGCTATGACGCTGGGCATATTGCGATCGATCGCGGGCTGTGACGAACTGGACTCTGCCTGGCTGCAATCTTCCCTGAATACGAGCCCCTGAGATGAGCACCGCAGTCCTGATCGATTGGGTCCTCGGGCTTTCTAGGAGGGCCAAGCGACTGATTGCGCTGTCCTTTGACAGCTTTTGTTGTGGGCTGAGCGTCTTGCTAGCCTTCTATCTTCGGTTGGGCGTCTGGCCCTCGATTGACGCTATTGTTGCTGTGCCAGCGCTTGTGTCGATCGCAATAGCGCTTCCGATCTTCGTGCTGTTCGGTCTCTATCGGGCGATTTTTCGCTATATTGGCTGGAGTGCAATCCTCGCGATCATTCGGGCGATTGCGCTTTATTCGTTCGCCTTTGTTGCCATTTATACTATTTTCGGCGTGGCCAACGTCCCGCGTACTGTGGGCCTTATCCAGCCAATTATCCTATTCCTTCTGATCGCGTCCTCTCGAATGATCGTGAGGCTATTCCTAGCCGAACGCTATGCCGATTTGTGGCGCAAAAACTCGTTGCCTCGGGTTATAATTTATGGCGCGGGATCTTCAGGCCGGCAATTGGCGAGCGCGATCAGGGCATCGAACGAGATGAAAGTCGTGGGCTTTGTCGACGATGATGCCGAGCTCTGGCAATCAACGATCGATGGTGTCCCCGTGCACAAACCCAGTGCGGTGGAGAGTTTGGTAAGCCGTCACACGGTAAGCGACGTTCTGCTGGCCATGCCCTCTGCCAGTCGCGCCCGTCGCAACGAGATTGTGCGTCAGATGCGGGAGCTGAACCTGGAGGTCCGCACCCTGCCCGGCCTGCTGGATATTGCACGCGGCAAGGTCTCTGTCACCGATCTGCGGACCGTCCAGATCGAGGATCTTTTGGGTCGCCCGCCCGTAAAACCGGATTACGACCTGGTCGGCGACAGCGTGGGCGGCGCGACGATTCTGGTTACCGGCGCCGGTGGATCAATCGGCGGCGAACTGTGTCGCCAGATCATCCTCAACCACCCCGGACGCTTGCTGCTTGTCGATTCTAGCGAGTTCAACCTCTATTCAATCCATCATGAGCTGATGGAGATAGCCACCAATAATGGGATAGACGGTGAAGTAATCGTTCCGCTGCTCGCGTCGGTGATCGATGACAGACGGATGACGGAAATCTTTGCAGCCTGGCGACCAAGCACGGTTTTTCACGCGGCTGCTTTCAAGCATGTCCCGCTCGTCGAACATAACATTGTCGAGGGAGTACGAAATAACGCGATCGGTACTTATGAAACGGCGCGCCTTGCACAACGCTACAGTACTTCCCGGTTCATCTTGATTAGCACCGACAAGGCAGTTCGACCCACAAATATCATGGGAGCGAGCAAGCGACTGGCCGAGATGATGCTCCAGGCAATGAACGATGCGGGTGGCGCGACGCGTTTTTCCATGGTCAGGTTCGGAAACGTTTTGGGATCAAGTGGATCGGTAGTGCCACTGTTCCGTCGTCAACTCGCAGCGGGCGGTCCGGTGACGGTCACACACCCGGAAATGACGCGCTACTTCATGACGATTCCCGAAGCAGCGCAACTCGTACTGCACGCTGGAGCCATGACGAGTGGTGGCGAGGTCTATGTGCTCGACATGGGTGAACCGGTCTTGATCATAGATTTGGCCCGCAACATTATCGAATTGTCGGGCCTTTCCGTGCGCGATTGCGAAAATCCGGACGGAGACATCGAAATTCGTGTTGTGGGTCTGCGACCAGGCGAGAAACTCTATGAAGAGCTGCTGATCGGCGACAATCCGGAGCCTACGTCACACCCCCGGATTTGCCGTGCAAACGAACGTTTTGAGCCTTGGCCGCAGTTAATGCCCAGGCTGGCGGAATTGCAGCGCGCAATTGCAGCCGGCGACGCACGTGAGACGCAGCGGATACTTGGCTCGATCGTCACCGAATACCGGCCTAATTCCCCAATGGTTGACTGGATTGCCTGCGCTTCTAACACGAGCACAGGCTTCGATCATAAAGCCGCAATCAAGCTTGCAGCCACATCCGCAGGGCCATAGCGACTACGCCCAGCGACGCTACGCTCATCGCCCAGATCGCCGCCATCCAGGCAAGCCGCTTCCACAACGGCGCGGTGACGCCAGCCATCAATGATATCCCGCGCCGACCTTGCCGCGAAACACCCAATAGGCCCAAACGGTATAGCCGAGGATGATCGGCAGCATCACGCCGGCCCCGATCAGCATGAACATCTGGCTCTCGGCGGGCGCGGCCGCGTCCTGGATCGACACCGATGGCGGGATGATGAAGGGATACATGCTGATCCCCAGCCCCACGAAACTGAGCGCAAAGATCCCGAGCGCCAGCACGAACGGCGCATATTGCGCTTCGCGTCCCAGCGCCCGCCAGAACAGCGCCGCCGCGATCGTAACCAGCAGCGGCACCTGCGCCGTTACCAGCACGCCGGGAAAGGTCAGCCAGCGCGCGGCGTACCCATGCGACAGGAACGGCGTTGCAGCGCTCACCGCGATGATCGCCGCCAGCGTTACGACGCCGAATCGCCGGGCAAGGCGATAGGCATGGGCCTGTGCCTGACCCTCGGTCTTGGCGATCAGCCAGCACGCGCCAAGCAGTGCGTAGCCCGCGACAACGCTACCGCCCGTCAGCAGGGAAAAGGGCGTCAGCCAATCGAGCCAGCCGCCGCCATAGCTCCGCCCGGCGACGGTCACGCCCTGAAGCAGGGCACCCAGGATGATACCCTGCGCAAGCGCCGCCGTTGCCGAGCCCGCGGTGAACGCGAAGTCCCAGAACTTGCGGTGCGACGGGTCGCGCCAGCGGAACTCGAACGCGACACCGCGAAACACCAGCCCCAGCAGCATCGCGATGATCGGCGGATAAAAGGCCGGCATCACGATTGAATAGGCCAGCGGAAAGGCCGCAAACAGACCACCGCCGCCCAGTACCAGCCAGGTTTCGTTCCCATCCCACACCGGCGCGATCGCGTTCATCGCCTGGTCGCGCTCTTCGCCGACCCCGAATTCGGCGAACAAGATGCCGATCCCAAGATCGAAGCCGTCCAGCACGACATAGGCGAACACCGCGAACGCGATCAGGCCCGCCCAGATGGTCGCCAGTTCGGGGCTGGCGGTCATGCCGGCGCACCTTCTGCAATGATCTGAGGCGCAGGCGTCGTCCCGGCAGTGCGGATCGGCCCATCCTGCAGAGCCGGTTCGTGCACCTCGACGCCCTTTGCCATCAGCTTCAGGATATACCAGGTGCCAATGCCGAACACCGCGAAATAGACCACGACAAAGGCGATCAACGACGCGCCGACCGCAGGTGCTGCAAGCGGCGAAGCGCTCTTTGCGGTCTCCAGCAACCCATAGACAGTATAGGGCTGGCGCCCGACTTCGGTCGTGATCCATCCCGCGATCACGGCGACAAAACCCGCCGGCGCCATTGCCACGCCGGCGCGGTGGAGCCACGGCCAGTCATAGAGCCTGCCGCGCAACCGCGCGTACAGGCTCCATACGCCAAGCGCGAGCATCGCCATGCCGAGCGCCACCATGACCCGGAACGACCAGAACACGATCCCGACCGGTGGCTGTCGGTCGCGCGCGACCGTGTCGAGCCCGGCAAGCGGCGCATTCGCGTCATGTTTCAGGATCACCGACGACAATTTGGGAATTTCGACGCTGTAATCGACCCGCTGCTCGGCCTGGTTGGGAATACCGAACAGGATCAGCGGTGCGCCGTCCGGATGGCTTTGAAAATGCCCTTCCATCGCCATGATCTTGGCAGGCTGATGCTCGAGCGTGTTGAGGCCGTGCGCGTCGCCCGCGAAGATCTGGATCGGTGCCACGATCGCGGCCATCCACATCGCCATCGAAAACATGATCCGCGATGCCTCCGCCGAAGCGCCGTCGGGCGCGCGGCGCTGTTGCAGCAGGTGCCACGCCCCCACCCCGCCGACGGCCAATGCGGTCGTCAGATAGGCTCCGGTCACGGTATGGATCAGACGGTAGGGGAAGCTGGGATTGAAGATGACGTCCAGCCACGATCCTTCCATCACGAACTGACCGGCGTCGTTCATTGCATAGCCGGCCGGCGTCTGCATCCAGCTATTGGCCGACAGGATCCAAAAGGCCGAAATGAACGTGCCGAGCGCGACCATGCAGGTTGCGGCAAAATGCAGCCCGGGGCCCACCTTTTCCCGCCCGAACAGCATCACGCCCAGAAAACCAGCCTCGAGGAAAAACGCGGTGAGGACTTCATAGGCCATCAGCGGCCCGAGCACCGGCCCGGTCTTGTCGGAAAATACCGCCCAGTTGGTGCCGAACTGATAGGACATCACGATGCCGGAGACGACACCCATCGCAAAGGCAACGGCGAAGATTTTCACCCAGAATGTGAAGAGATCGAGATAGACCGATTTGCCCGTTCGCAGCCAGAACCCTTCGAGCACGGCCAGATAGCTGGCGAGACCGATCGAGAAGCTGGGGAAAATGAAGTGGAAGCTGACGGTAAAGCCGAACTGGATTCGCGCCAGCACGATCGGGTCGAACCCATCAAACATCGCGATGCACCTTTCCTGCCCGCCTCTGCGCCCGACCGGCACCCCCGGCAAGTGCAGCGCTTGCAAGCATGATAGCATTTATCGCACGCCAGCGGACCTGCCCATTTGGTCAGGTGCGGCGGCGGTCAGGCCGCCGTCAGGGAGTCGGCGCCGTTCCGGGCGGCGGACCGCCGGCGCCTTCGGGCAGGCCGCCCGGGCCCTGCGGCTGCATCTGCTGCATCCTTGCGCGCAGGACCGATTCGGGAAGGAAATCGAGCAGCTCGACGTCAAAAACCAGCACCTGCTTGGCGAGCTCGGCGGCCTTGCCTTCGAGCGGCGGGGCGCCTTCGGGGCGCGGGCTGCCGTAACCGAGCGAAGGCTTGATCCAGAAGCGGTAATTGCCGCCCTTCTTCATCAGCCGAAGCGCCTCGCCAAAGCCCGGCACCACACCCTTCACGGGCAGCGGCGTCGGCTGAGCCGACTTGTCGAAAGTCTCGCCGCTCAGCAATTTGCCTTCGTAATTGATCAGCGCGACATCGTCTTCGGTCGGGCTCTGCGTGCCGGTGCCCGGCTTGATCACCTTGTACTGCAGCCCGGATGCGGTTTCGACGACCCCGGCGGCGCGCCGATTCTTCGCGAGGAAGGTAAGGGTGGGATCACCGGGCGTCAGCGTGGCCAGGCCGATGCCGCCCAGGATCGCTACCAAGATTCCCGCCCAGAGCATGTACAGGACATTGCGGTTGGTTGGCTTGATCGGCACGGCCGTGGTCGACATCGCTAAATCACCCGCAAATCGCTTGGAATGGGAACGTAATGGGAAGCGGCGGGCAAGCGCCCGCCCGGCAGGCGATCAGCGGACGCCGTCGCGCTCCGCACGCTTGCGCTCCATCTTGCGGGCGCGACGGACAGCGGCGGCACGCTCGCGAGCGCGCTTTTCCGACGGCTTTTCGTAGTGGCGGCGCAGCTTCATCTCGCGATAGACGCCTTCACGCTGCAGCTTCTTCTTCAGGGCACGCAGCGCCTGGTCGACATTATTGTCGCGCACGATGATTTGCATAAACCGCACAGTCTCCGAATCAATAGAACTGGGTCGCCACGAACGAAGGTCCGCGCCGCAAGCCGTGGCCCATAACCGGCAATGTCCGACGATGCAAGCGCCGACGCCCATTTACGCGCAACGGTGCGCGCGGCTATGCGCGTGATCCATGACCGACACGCCGCTGATGCTCTACAACAGCCTGACCCGTTCGATCGAGCGGTTCGAGCCGATCGATCCTGCGCAGGTGAGGGTCTATACCTGCGGGCCGACGGTTTATAACTACCAGCATGTCGGCAACATGCGCGCCTTCCTTTTCGCCGACACGCTCGGCCGGGTGCTGCGGTGGAAGGGCTGGCCGACCAAGCACGTCATCAACATCACCGACGTCGGCCACCTGACGAGCGATGCCGACTCCGGCGACGACAAGATGGAAAAGGCCGCGGCTGCGCAGGCGAAATCGATCTGGGAAATCGCGGCGCACTATACCGAAGCGTTCAAGCAGGATGTCGCCCGGTTGAACATCACGACTGTCAGCGAATGGACCGTCGCGACCGATCATATCGCGCAGATGATCGAATTTGCGAAAAGGATCGAGGGCGATTGCTATCAGATCGACGGCGGACTGTATTTCGACACGTCGAAAGTGCCCGACTATGGCACGCTCGCGCGCGCCACGACCGACGACGGGGAAAGCAGGATCGACCCGGTATCGGGCAAGCGCCATCCGCAGGATTTCGCGATCTGGCGCACCTCCCCGCCCGGCGAGCAGCGGCAGATGGAATGGGATTCGCCGTGGGGCAAGGGAGCGCCGGGATGGCATCTCGAATGCTCGGTGATGAGCCTCCAGCATCTGGGCCACCCGTTCGACATCCATACCGGCGGGATCGATCACCGAGAGATCCACCACCCGAACGAAATCGCCCAGAATCAGGCCTATTGCGGCTGCGGCGACAGCGGCGCGCGCATCTGGATGCACAACAATTTCCTGGTGGATCGCGGCGGCAAGATGTCGAAGTCGGCGGGTGAGTTCCTGCGGCTGCAGACGCTGGTCGATGCCGGGTTCCACCCGCTTGCCTATCGGCTGATGTGCCTGCAGGCGCATTATCGCAGCGAAATGGAATTCACCTGGGACAATCTGGCCGCGGCAAGCGTCAGGTTGAAACGGCTGGTCATGGCCGTCGCGGCGCTTCGCACAAAGCCCGTGAAGGCCGACAAAACGGGCGATAGGCGGGACCATCTGGCCAAGCTCGACGCGGCAGTGTCGGATGACCTCAACACGCCCGCCGCGCTGGTCGCGCTTGACGAAATGCTCGCGGCGCCACTGTTGAACCCGGAACGCGACGAAGCGCTGGCAGCGTTCGATGCGGTTCTGGGACTCGATCTTTCGTCGATCACCCGCGCCGACCTGCGCATTCGCCCCGCCACGGCAAAGCTGACCGAAGCCGAGGTCGAGGCGCGCTTGGCCGAACGTCGCGAAGCGCGGGCCGCGAAGGACTTTGCCCGATCCGACGCGATCCGTGACGAACTCGTCACCTCCGGTGTCGATGTGATGGACGGCGATCCGCTGGGCTGGGACTGGAAGATCGACATCTAGGCGACGCCTGCCGATCGCACTAGCATCGCGGGGCTAAAGGAGAGCGAAGCGCATGGCGAGCAACGCAACCACCGATCGCAGCGAGGCGCTGGCGACCTGGCACCGTGATGGGGCGGTGATCCTCGAACGGTTCTTCGATGCAGCCGAAATCGCGCCCGTCCGCGCCGATTGCGACACGCTGTTCGCTGGTCGCGGCAGCCGCGGCGACGCGATCGACCGCAAGCCTGCGGGCGGTATCGGCGCCTTCGATGCCGCGCAGTTTCTCAATCAAGAACAGCTGCCCTTCGCCGCCTCTCCCGCGATCAACCTGATCGGGCTTCATCCACGGCTGATCGCCTTTGCCAAGGCCGCGCTGGGCGTCGACCGCGTCCACCTGTATCAGTGCGATGCCTGGGCGAAATACACGGGCGAGGCCGATTATGATCAGCCCTTCCACTGCGATTTCGCCAACCACACGCTCACCGTG
This sequence comes from Sphingomonadaceae bacterium, assembly GCA_002863155.1. Taxonomy (GTDB): domain Bacteria; phylum Pseudomonadota; class Alphaproteobacteria; order Sphingomonadales; family Sphingomonadaceae; genus Sphingomonas. The sequence goes on from PKED01000189.1 coordinate 28,338, forward strand.
CCGGGCGACTCCGCCGCTGAACGCACGATCAACTTAATGATCTACGTCACCGATGTCAGCGACGACCTTGGCGCGATCCACTATGTGGCGGCGCCCGATGCGGCACCGATCGTCGGCGAGGAACATGCCGCACTGCCACACACGCCCACCGAAGCCGGGGAACTGCAGCGCGCATTGAAGGTACGCGAGCGTTCGGGTGCGGCACCGGCGGGGTCGATCTTTGCCTATGGGATCGACGTCTATCATCGCGGCACCAACCTCACGCGACCGGGCGGGCATCGCTATACGATCACCGCGAGCTACAAGGCCGCCGGCAACGATATGGTCAACCGCGCGGCTTGGCCACTTTACTTCACGCGACCCTGGAAAAACCTGATCCATGTCGCCTCGCCCGAACAACTCGCCTGTATCGGCATTCCGCTCCCCGGCGACCGCTTCTGGACGCCCTCGACGATCGCGCGTACCCAGGCCCGCTGGCCGGGATGGGACATGACTCCCTATCGCGCGGCGATCGGGCTCGCGGCATGAAGGCGGTCCTCCCTGCCCTCGCCCGACCGCTGATCGAGCCGCATTTGCCGGACGGACTGCGTACCGCGTGGTTCGTCGACCACGAGCAGGCGCTGGCGGAGGTCGCAGACGCCGACATCGCCTGGGTCGACATGCAACGCCCGCAATGGACCGGCGACGCAGTGGCGGCAGGCGCGCGGCTGAAATGGGTCAGCACCATCTATGCCGGGCTCGATGCCTTTCCGCTGCCGCTGCTGAAGGAGCGCGGCACCATCCTGACCAACGGCGTCGGCATCAATGCCATTGCGGTTGCCGAATATGCGGTGATGGGCGTGCTCATCGCCGCCAAGCGTTTTGACGAGGTGGTGCGCACCGCCGACCGGCGCGAATGGACGATCGCGGCACCGGGCCAGGTCGAACTGTTCGAAACCAGCGCGCTGATCATCGGCATGGGCGCGATCGGCACGCTGATCGCCGATCGGCTGCGCGCCTTCGGGGTTTCGGTAACCGGCGTTACCAGGTCGGGGCGCGAGGGCACGCTGACGCCCGATCAGTGGCGCGATCGGCTGTGCGACTTCGACTGGGTGATCCTCGCCGCCCCGTCGACCGGCGAGACCAGGGCGATGATCGGCGCGGCCGAGTTCACCGCGATGAAAGCCAGCACGTGGCTGATCAACATCGCCCGCGGCGACATGGTCGATCAGGACGCGCTGATCGACGCCCTGACCAAGCGAAGGATCGCCGGCGCTTTCCTTGACGTCGTGACGCCAGAGCCCCTGCCCGCCGACCACCCTTTGTGGCGCGCGCCCAACAGCATCCACAGCATGCACTTGTCGGGCCGCAGCCAGACCAAGATGTTCCAGCGCGCGACCGCTCTGTTCCTGCGCAATCTCGATGCGTTCATGGCCGGAAAGCCAATGGCGAATGTCGTCGATCTCGACGCCGGTTACTGACATGCGTCGGGTCCGCGTCGCGACCGCAGCGGATGTGGACGCGCTCGGGACGATCGGGCCGCTGGCCTATGCGCAAGCCTATGGCGCGTGGTGGGTCGACAAGGCCGCGCTCGCCCTCCACGCCCGTTCGTTCGATGCAGCGGCGTTCACAATATTGCTCGCCGATCCGCGTATCAGCGTCTGGATCGCCGAGCGGGGCGACGATCCGGTCGGTTTTCTGACGATGCACCGCGATTCGCCCGATCCGGTGACGGCGCGGGCCAACGGGGTCGAGCTGCGGCGCATCTATTTGTTGCAAGATGCCATGCGCGGTGGCCTTGGCCGCCTGCTTGCCGAAGCCGCGATCGACCAGGCGCGCGCGGAAGGGTACGACCATGTCTGGCTGGACGTGATGGCGCAGGCGGATTGGGCTGTCGCCGCCTATCGCCGCTGGGGCTTTGCCGAGATCGGGCAAAAGATGTTCGAAAACACGCTACGCGGCGACCTGCGCCAGATGATCGTGATGGCGCGCGACATCTGACCGGCTTTGGCCGATCCACGAATGTGCGATTGCGAAAATACGCGTTTGCGCGCATGGGAACTCCCCCGACTTTTCTGGACGATTGGACGTTTGAGATCATGGCCGCGACCTGGGCCCCCGACAGCTGGACCACGCACGAAGCAAGGCAGTTGCCCCATTATCCCGACGCCGCGGCACTGTCGGCGGCGACCGCGACGCTGCGCAACTATCCACCGCTGGTGTTCGCGGGCGAGGCACGCGACCTGACGGCCGACCTAGCGCGAGTGGTCGATGGCAAGGCATTCCTGCTGCAGGGCGGCGACTGCGCCGAAAGCTTTGCCGAATTCCATCCCAACAACATCCGCGACACCTTCCGCGTGCTGCTGCAGATGGCGGTCGTGCTCACCTTTGCGTCGAAGCTGCCGACGGTGAAACTCGGGCGCATGGCCGGGCAGTTCGCCAAGCCGCGCTCCGCCGACACCGAAGTGCAGAACGGCGTCGAGCTGCCGAGCTATCGCGGCGACAATGTCAACGACATCGCCTTCACCCCCGACGCGCGCACGCCCGATCCGCAACGCATGATCCAGGGCTATGCCCAGTCGGCTGCCACGCTCAACCTGCTGCGCGCCTTTGCCAGCGGCGGCTATGCCAATCTGCATCAGGTCCATCGCTGGACGCACGACTTCATGGGCCGCAGCCCCTGGGCCAAGAAGTTCGCCGATGTCGCCGACCGTATCGGCGAGGCGCTGGATTTCATGGAGGCCTGCGGGATCAATCCGGAAACCGTCCCGCAGCTGAAGGGCACGCAGTTTTACACCAGCCACGAAGCGCTGCTGCTTCCCTATGAGCAGGCGATGACGCGGCAGGATTCGCTGACGGGTGACTGGTACGACACCTCGGCGCACATGCTTTGGATCGGCGACCGCACCCGTTTCGAAGGGTCGGCGCATGTCGAGTTCCTGCGCGGTGTCGGCAACCCGATCGGCATGAAGTGCGGCCCGAGCCTCGAGCCCGACGCACTGCTGCGTCTGCTCGATACGCTCAATCCGGGCCGTGTGCCGGGACGGATGACGCTCATCACCCGCTATGGCCATGACAAGATCGAAACCGGCCTGCCCAAGCTGGTGCGCGCCGTCCAGCGCGAAGGGCATCCGGTGCTGTGGTCGTGCGACCCGATGCACGGCAATGTCATCAAGACCAATAATGGCTACAAGACCCGCCCGTTCGATCGGATCCTAGCCGAAGTGCGCGGTTTCTTCGCGGTTCACCGCGCGGAGGGGTCGATCGCGGGCGGCATCCATGTCGAAATGACCGGCCAGAACGTCACCGAATGCACCGGCGGCGCGATGGACGTGACGCAGATGGATCTGGCGGATCGTTACCATACGCACTGCGATCCCCGCCTGAATGCGGGGCAGAGCCTGGAACTCGCCTTCCTTCTCGCCGAAATGCTGAACGTCGAGATGACCGAACGACGCCGCGCCGCTGCGTGAAGCGTTCGGCCCGACGCAGGTTCGGCAACACGGCCGAAGAAGCGCTGCTGATTGCGGCGACACGGTGGCCCCATGATGCTTCAGCGGTATCGGACGCTGCAGTGCGCATCTCCGACTGGCCATATTTTGAGTTGCTCGTTGCACGCCACCGGGTAACCCCGCTCGTCGTCCAGGCGTTGACCGTATCCAAGGTCGCAGTGCCCAATCGGCTCATGGAGAGCGCTCGGCAGATCACCCGGCAAACGCTCAACATCATCGCTGCATCCATCCGCCTGGCCAAAGGCTTCGAGCAAAACGGCATTAAAACGGTCGCACTGAAAGGACCGGCACTTTCACAACGCCTTTACGGTGTGCCAACCCAGCGTGAGATGCATGATTGCGATCTTCTCGTCGCGCCGGATGACTTCATGGCTGCCCGTGCGTTGTTGGAAGACCAGGGGTTCGTCGCAGTCGGAGCACCTGCAGCAAACGCATCCGCGCAGGTCATCCGTACCTGGATGGGGCAGCAGAAAGACGTGTACCTCATCGATGCTGCCGGCGAGCTGGTCGTCGAACTCCACCATCGGCTAAGGCCGAACGCAGCCATCCTGACGGGATTAGGCGTTCGCAATGCGACCGAAACAGTTTCGCTAGGCGCGCATCCAATGCGCTTTTTCGATAACAGAGACCTGTTTGCCTACCTTGCCGCCCATGGGACAGAACATCTTTGGTTCCGCCTTAAGTGGGTTGCTGATCTCCAGGTTCTGCTCGGCAAGTTTGATCAGCGTTCGATCGAGACCCTTTACCAGCATGCCTGCGCCCTGGGCGTCGGTCGCAGTTCGCGCATCGCGCTTGCTTTGACCCGGCAGCTATACGGCCAGCCGTTGCCGCCCACCATGGAGGCCGCAATTGCCGACGATCCCCAGGTCGATCGCTGGCTGAATGCATGCCATCTGGCGATGTTTGCACCAGCCGAACGAAGCCTCTTGCAAGTTGCGCAGGATCGCGTCCGGATGCTTTCCTTCGAGGATAATGCGGAATTTCGCAGCGTCGAAGTTGCGAACTGGTGGCACGACTGGCGATTGGAGAGCCGCATACCCCTTCCCAAATCGCTCAACGTCCTTTATCGGCCGTTGCGCCTGCTCGATGTCATGGTTCGGAACGGTCACAAGCTGCTGCTTGGTAGCTCTCCTTGACCTGGATGATCGATCCCACTAGGCACGTTGGGCTGCGAATGCAGCTGATATATGGCCCCTTCGTCTAGCGGTTAGGACGCGGCCCTCTCACGGCTGAAACACGGGTTCGATTCCCGTAGGGGTCACCATCACCGCACAATGCCGCAGTTTTCTGCGGAATGCCAGCAAATCCTCGACTTCTCGACCGCCAACTGGTACAAAAGGCTGGTCCAAAATGAGGATTCGCGTGGCAGGGCTCTGGCGTCATCCCGACTCGAAGGTCTACTGGTTCCGCATGGGCGTGCCGGAGCGCTATCGCGCGCTTGTTGGCAAGCGCGAGATCAAGATGTCGCTCGGCGAGACGTGCGCGCAGGCGGCCGCCGCCAAAGCCGCGATCAAACGCGCCGAGACGCTGGCATACTTCAAGAAGCTAGAGGAAGAACGCGCGCTTGGTGTCGACCGGCACGCCGATGAGATCGTTCGCGGTGGGTTCGAGGCACTGGCCCGGCGGCATGACGCCTTCCAGGACTGCGATGCCGATCTCGCCCAAGCGCTCGATTATATCACCCATACGATGCTGCGCGTACTCGCCTTTCGGGTCCGTCTTGATTGGGGCGGCGAGCACGCTGCGGCCGCACAGCTGGAGAACATGGGTGAAGTACACGACCCGTTCCTTACCTCTCCGCCGCGACCCGGGCCGGCTCTACTTGGCGAGACTTTCCGGGCAACCACATCGGCAAACATTGCCCTGTTCGAACGCGGCGGACCATTTCGGGGGGCAGCATATCGCGAGGTCGCGCGTGGCTTGCTGGTTGCGAGCGACTGGCAGGCGGTGGATTTCGAGGTGGAGATCGTCGCATCGACAGCGGGTGCAGAGATTGGCCGGTTCGGTCCGCTGTACGATGCGGTCGCGCGCCGCATTCTTACCCGATTGAGCGAGCATCGCTTCGGCCATTGGCCTACGAGCGTCGACCTCGTCGTCGCGCCAATGGCTCAGGCGCTTGCCTCGACGATCATCAAGGTGTCACCGCCAGCGGCGGCCGACGACGCTGCCGAGGATGAAGACCTTCCCACGACGCTGACCAAGGCATTTGCAATCTGGAAGGCGGCTCGGCCGACAAAGGCTGTTGAAAAGATCGATGACGAGTTCCAGCTCTCGATCAAGCGGTTCAAAGAACTAATCGGCACCGAAGATGTACGCGTCATCACCAAGAAGCAGGTGAAGACGTTCCGCGATACGATTGCCAAGCTCCCGTCACGGCCGAAGCGCGAGATTGGCACGCTGCCATTGCGCGAGCAGGTAAGAATCGCCGAAGATCAGGGAATGCAAACACTGGCCCCGCCAACCGTCGGCAAGCACGTCGCGGTGATCAAGGTGCTGCTCGGTGTTGCCGTCGAGGAAGAGGTGATCACCGCCAATCCGGCAGAGGGCGTGACGGTGGAGGGTGCCAAGCATACCGGCTCCGAGCGCGACCATTTCAGCGACGCCGAGATGAAGCTGATCTACGAGTCGTCGCTGATGACCGATCCCGATGCCTGCAGCGATACGATGTTCTGGATCATCTTTGCGGCACCGTTCCATGGGGCAAGGCCCGGCGAAATGTGCAAGGTCAAACCGCACGAAATTGTCGAAGACGACGGCGTCTGGGTTATGCGCTTTCGCGAAGACAAGCGGCCCGGATTCGCGCATGCTGGAGACGAGCGGGCGCGTCGTCAAAAGACAGACGAATCAGTGCGCGACCTCCCGATTCACTGGATCGTCGAGGAGGGCGGGTTCGTCGAGTTCGCCCGGCATCAGGCCGCGATCGGGGCCACATGGCTGTTCGACGATCTGACGCCTGACAAATATGGCGATCGCTACAAATATCTCTCGCGCGCGATCAACACGCAACTCGCCGGCTTCATCAACTTCTTCGATGAAGTCGTTGGAG
>PKED01000010.1 GCA_002863155.1 Sphingomonadaceae bacterium
GATGCAACTCGTGAAAAAAAATGAAAATGCCGGATTTACCGCGATTCGCGATCGTTGCAGTTCAGTGACGACCATATTACAACGCTAAATCAGGTACGTAGACGGGAAGTACGCTTTTCTGCGGGCCCCGGCGAGTCAATCCGATTTATTTCAAATTCTTGACATAAGCTGCTTGATCGACTCGCCCATGTCTTCATAATCGGACTTCGCCGGAGCAAACTTCCTGCTCCGGCCTCTGGAATAGCGTCAACGGCAGGCGGATGCGATTCCGAAGTGGGGGAAGTGTTTGTCGGTGAAAAACTGAGCGTCCGGATCGTGAATCCGGCGGATGGAGATGCTTGCGTGACGATTGCGGGTGCGTTTGAAGCGACTAGGACGAGCGATGTTTCACGGGCCTGGTCCCGGATTCGCAGTGGTCTGCGCGATTCTGCGGGCGGCCGACTGTTCGACCAATGGCTGAAACCGCTGACGCTGATCGAAACCGACGAAGCCGACACCGTACGGCTCGCATTGCCCTCTGCGTTCATGACCAACTGGGTTCGCAACAATTATGGCGAACGGCTCGGGCATGAGTTTCGCGCGCTCGTTCCCGGCATTCAGCAGGTCGTGATCGAAACGGTCAGCGCGGCGACAAGCCTGTCGAGCATCAAACGCGAAGCGGCGGTGGCCGATCCTGTTCCTGTCGCGGCGGCTGCGCCACCCGTGGCTGCAGCCGCTCGGCCGCCTTTCGATTCGCGGTTCACCTTCGACAGGTTCGTGGTCGATGCGTCGAACCAGGTCGCCCGTAACGCCGCCCGCGCACTTGCCGAGGCGGGGACGCCGCGCTTCACGCCGCTGTTTCTCCATGGCGGCACGGGCATGGGCAAAACGCATCTGATGCACGCGATCGGCGCGGCCTTCCTGGCAGCGGAGCCGGGCGCGAGCATCATCATGATGTCGGCGGAACGCTTCATGTTCGAGTTCGTGCAGGCAATGCGCTCGCGCGATACGTTCAGCTTCAAGGCGCGGCTGCGCTCGACCGATCTGCTGATGATCGACGACCTCCAGTTCATCGCCGGCAAGGATGCGACGCAGGAGGAATTCTTCCACACGATCAACGAGGTGATGGCGGCCGGCAAGCGGCTGGTCGTCACCGCCGATCGCGCACCGCAGAGCCTGGACGGGGTTGAGGCGCGGATCGTGTCGCGCTTTGCGAGCGGGTTCGTGGCCGACATCAAGCCGGCCGATCTGTCGCTGCGTCGGGCGATCCTCGATCGCAAGCTGGCCGAGATGCCGGACGTTCAGGTGCCCGAGGACGTGCTCGATCTGCTCGCGGCGCGGCTCACGAACAATATTCGCGAACTCGAAGGAGCGCTCAATCGGCTCGTGGCCTATGCGCAGCTGACCGACGTCGCCATCGACCTCGACTTCACCCATGCCACTCTCGGCGAATTGCTGCGCGGGGTGCAGAAGCGCGTCACGATCGACGAGATCCAGCGCGCGGTGTCGACCTATTTCGACCTGAAGCCGATCGAGCTTGTCTCGGCCCGCCGCGCACGGGTCGTTGCTCGTCCGCGCCAGATCGCGATGTATCTGGCCAAGCGGCTGACGACGCGGTCGTTGCCGGAAATCGGCCGCAAGTTCGGCGGCCGCGATCACTCCACCGTGATCCACGCGGTGCGGCGTATCGAGGAATTGCGCGACACCGATGGCGATGTGGACATCGCCGTTCGCCGCCTTCTCCGCGATCTCGAGGGCTGAACCCGAACGAAAGGACCCCGGCCGCACGCGCAACCGGGGTCCTCACTATCTCGGATATGTGATCGCCGCGGCGATCAGCTCTTCTTCTTCGTCGGCGCGATCGTGATGTTGACGGTCTGGCCCGAATTGCCGGGGAAGCCGGTGAACATCGCCTCGATCAGATTGGGGACGAGGTGGGGCAGGTCGTCATCGCTCGACTGCGCGCGCGCCGTCCCTTCGAACACCCGCTGGCCGGTGTCGGCGCGGTCGATCTGCAAGGCGAGCTCGCTGGTGAAAACCGTGTAGCTGCGGACGTCGTTGAACCCACCGCCGAACCCGCCATAGCCGCCATAGAGGAACGGGTCGTTGAAGCCATAGACAAAGCCACGGCGGCCATAGAGGCCGCCATAGCCGAACCGGCCGAAGCCATAGCCACCATAGCCGAACCCGCCATAGCCAAAGCCGGGCGAACTGACGATCTTCTCCCGGCCATGATCGACCGAGTAAGCCATCTTGACGACGAGGTCCGCCCGCGCGGGGTCACCCGCAGGCTGATAGCCCTGCCGTACCAGCTCGGAGGCGAGGATCCGCGAATACTGGCCGAATTCCAGCCCGCCCTGCAGCCGCGGATCGGCGGCCTGGACAACGAAAGTCTGCCCTGCGGGTGGCGGGAGCGCCTGGAAGCGTGAGACGCGCGCATTGAAGTTTTCGGCGCAGCCCGCAAGCGCAAGCAACGAGGCGGCGAGCAGCAAGGACCTTTTCATACGAACACCTTTCAAACGCAGCGACACGGCACGCCGCGCGATCTGGCGCGACATTGGCACAATATAGCTGAATAGGGGTTGAATGTGTACGGGTTAAGGGGGGTGAGGTTCAAATTTGCAGGCCGATCGCGCGATGCACCTCGCCAAGCGTCGGCGCGGCGAGATCGGCGGCGCGCGCCGCACCTGCGGCGAGCGCTGCCTGAACCGCCTCCGGGTCGGCCATCAATTGCGCAAGCCGGTTCCTGAGCGGGCCGATAACCGAGACGGCGAGATCGGCGAGCGCAGGCTTGAACGCCCCGAATCCCTTGCCGCCAAATTCCGCCATGACGTCGTCGGTCGTGCGGTCGGCAAGCGCGGCGTAGATGGTGACGAGATTGCGGGCCTCGGCGCGCCCGGCCAGTTCGTCGAACGCGGCGGGTAACGGCTCGGCGTCGGTCTTGGCCTTTTTCACCTTCTGCACGATTGCGTCGTCGCTGTCGGTCAGGTTGATGCGCGACATGTCCGAGGAATCGGATTTCGACATCTTCGCCGTCCCGTCGCGCAGGCTCATCACCCGCGGTGCCGCTTTGCTGACCAGTGGTTCGGGCAATGGAAACAGGTCCACCGCAAAGTCGGTATTGAACTTGGTGGCGATGTCGCGCGCGAGTTCCAGATGCTGTTTCTGGTCTTCGCCGACGGGGACGTGCGTCGCCTTGTAGAGCAGCACGTCCGCTGCCTGGAGCACCGGATAGCCGAAATAGCCGACGCTCTGGCTCGCGCCGTCCTTGCCGGCCTTGTCCTTCCACTGCGTCATCCGGTTGAGCCAGCCCATCCGCGCGGTGCCGTTCAGGATCCAGGCCAGCTCGCTATGCGCCGGCACCCGCGCCTGGTTGAACAGGATCGACCGCGCCGGGTCGATGCCGCAGGCGAGCAGCGTCGCCGCCATCTCGATCGTGTTGGCGGCAAGTTCGGCCGGCACGACCGGCTGCGTCAGCGCGTGCAGATCGGCCAGGAAGAACAGGCAGGCGCCGCCCGTGTCGGCAACCGCGTCCTGCATCGCGACCCATTGCTTGATCGCACCCAGATAATTGCCGAGGTGAAGGTTGCCGGTGGGCTGGATGCCGGAGACGACGCGCATTGAGCTTTCCCTGGAGAACGGATTCAGGCGGATTTGCCGCGTGGCCGCAACATCGCACGCAGATCGGAAGGCAGATAGGCGCGCAAGGCAAGGCACGCCAAGCTGTAAACGACGCCACCCGTGCCGACCAGCACGGCCATCGCCGCCCATCGCACGACGCCGGGCCCGGTCGTGTAGGGCGTGAACCGGTCGTTGAGCAGCCACATCACCACGCCCATCGCGACGGCGGCGCCGATCAGCCGCATCGCCCGTCGGCGCAAGCGGTCATCCGGCACGAAATGGCCCCGCTGGCGCAGCGTCCAGTAGAGCAGGGCGACATTGGCCGTACTCGACAGCGCGGTCGCCAGCGGTGGGCCCATATGCTTCAGCGGCAGGATGAGCGCGAGATTGAACACGATGTTCAGCCCGATCGCGATCGTCGCGAATCGAACCGGGGTCGCAGTGTCCTGCCGCGCATAAAATCCCGGCGTCAGCACCTTGACCAGGATGTAGGACGGCAGCCCGATCGAGAAGGCGGTGAGCGCCTGCGCGGTGAACAGCGTGTCCTGCGGCGTGAACTTGCCGTGCTGAAAGAGCGCGGCGGCAATCGGCACGCCGCAGACGATGAGCGCGACCGTCGCCGGCAAGGTGAAGAACAGCGCAAGCTCGAGCCCGCGATTCTGCATCGCCATTGCGCCTGCTTCATCGCCCGCGCCGAGCAGCCGCGAGATCGCCGGCAGCAGCACGGTGCCGAGCCCGATGCCGATCAGCCCCAGCGGGAGCTGATTGAGCCGGTCGGCATAATAAATGTAACTCACCGATCCTTCGGGCAGCAGGCTGGCCGCCAGCGCTGTCGAGATGACGAGATTGATCTGGACCGCGCCGGCCCCGGCCGCCGCCGGCCCGATCAGCGTGAGCAGGCGCCGCACCTCGGGCGTGAGCCGCGGCAGGCGCGGGCGCAGCATCACGCCGCTTCGCACACAGGCCCAGATCAGCCAGCCGAGCTGCAGCGCACCCGATACGGTAACCGCGATCGCCTGATTGCGGGCGGTCGTCAGCGGATCGGCGTCATGAAAGAACAGCAAAGCGACGATCAGCGTCAGGTTGAGCAGGATCGGCGCCGCCGCATTGACCCAGAATTTATTGAGCGAATTCAGAATGCCGCCGAGCAGCGACACCAGCGAAATCAGCACCAGATAGGGCAGGGTGATGCGCGACAGCATGACCGCATAGTCGAATTGCGCCGGACCGGCACCGGCAAAGCCGCCCGACAGCGCAAAGGTCACCGGCCAGGCGAACAGTTCGACCACCGCCAGCATGACGAGCAGCACCGGCAGCAATACCGACAAGGCGTCTTCGGCAAAGGCGAGGCCGGCCTTCAGCCCGCCGCCTTCCTCTGCGACCTTCTTGTTGAACATCGGGATGAACGCCGCGCTGAACGCGCCCTCGGCGAAGAGGGCTCGGAACATGTTCGGCAGCCGGAACGCGACGAGAAAGGCGTCGGACGCGAAGCTTGCACCCACGAACCGCGCAAACAGCGAATCGCGGACGAGCCCGAGCACCCGGCTGGCAAGCGTCAGTCCGCCGACCGAGCCGAGCGCGCGTCCCAGATTCATCGCGCTGCTCCGCCCGCCGGGTCAGGCGTGGCCGACGTCCTGCGACTGCGCCTCGGCCAGCTGGCCCTGGATCTGCTGGAAATAAAGCGCATTGAAATCGATCGGCTCCAGCATCAGCGGCGCAAAGCCGCCGTCGCGGACCGCATCGGCCAGGATACGGCGCGCGAACGGAAACAGGATGCGCGGCGCCTCGCCGAGCAGGAACGGCTGCACCTGATCCTCGGGGATGTTGTGAAGCACGAACAGGCCAGCATAGGCGAGTTCGACCACGAACGCGACCTGATCGCCTGCGTCCGACCGTACGTCGATCTTCAACACAACTTCGTGGATATCGTCGCCGACCTGGTTCGCGCCGATATTGAACTGAACGTCGACGCGGGGCGGCGTCTGATTCTGGTAAATCGCGGGCGAGGTCGGGTTTTCGAACGACAAGTCCTTCACATACTGGGAAAGAATGCCGATGCTGGGCGCCGTGTCCGCGCCGTTGCCCTGGACTGCGCCGGTCGCGCCTGCATCGTTGTGATCGTCCATGAAACTTGCCTTCATTGTCGTGCTGAAACCTTGCGCCCCATACGCAGGATCGATGGAGCGACCGCCTAGCAGGCGCATCGCCACAGTTCAACGCTCGGCCCTTGACGCCGGATCAAATCGCCCTTCTGCACGTATTTGAAACCTTGGCCGGTTAGGCCTATGTAGGCATTCCCCGCATCACTGGAGGCATGGTGGTCACCGTCGTTATACTCGCAATGATTGCCGGCTTTCTGGCGCTGCAGCTCTATCGCGTGCTGGGCAAGCGCACGGGGCACGAACAGCCTTTGCCTAAGCCTGCAGAGGACCGCCCGTTGCCGCCTTTGCCGTCGCGCACGATCGACATGGCGCCGGAATCGCGGGAGACGCCGCTGCGCTCGATTCAGGGTGGTGCCGAGCAGGGCCTGCGCGCGATCATCGCGGCCGATCCGGGATTTGACGTCGTCCGGTTCATCGAAGGCGCGAAGCAGGCCTATCGGATGGTGCTCGAAGCTTTCTGGAAGGGCGATCAGGAAACGCTCGCCTGGCTGTGCGAGGATGAGGTCAGCGCGAGCTTCGCCGAGGCGATCGCGGAGCGCGAGGCAGCCGGACATGTGCTCGACAACCGTCTCGTTTCGATCGAACGTGCGATCATCAGCGACGCCCGGCTTGAGGGCAAGCGCGCGCTCATCACCGTGCGCATCGATGCCGATATCGCCGCGACGACGCGCGATGCCGAGGGCAATCTGGTATCGGGATCGATGACCGACGCCGTGGCGGTGAACGAGGCATGGACGTTCGCGCGCACGATCAAGAGCGGCGATCCGAACTGGAAACTTGCCGATACCGACGAAGCTTGATTCGGTGATGCGGAACATGGGGCGGGTTGGCGTCGCCGCGCTGGCGCTGGCACTGGCGGCTTGCTCGGGACGGGTGGTGCCGCCGCGCAGCCCCGCACCGGCCGCGCGACCGGCACCGATACGGCCCTCGACGTCTCAGCCGCTTCCACCCAAGCCCCTCACGCCAAAACCGGCGCCCGCAACCCCGCCATCGACGGCGACCGACAACGCTTTTGCGGCGGGTTGGGTCGCGGGCCCGCCGGTCGATTCGCTCCCGATCGACGAAGCGCAGGCGGCGCGAGCGCTGGTCGCGTTTCGCCTGTCCTGCCCCTCGCTGGTCCGGCGGACCGATGCGACGGGGCTGACGCGCGGCAGCGACTGGCAACCTGCCTGCACCGCTGCCGGAGCAGCGGGCAGCGGCGACGCGATCGGCTTTTTCCGCCGCAATTTCGAGGCGATCCAGATCGGCGACGGCCGCGCCTTTGCGACCGGCTATTACGAGCCCGAGATCAAGGGATCGCGGACGCGCCAGCCTGGATATGAGACGCCGATCTATGCCCGCCCGACCGACCTGATCGATGTCGATCTGGGTCTTTTCTCCGACGCGTTGAAGGGCAAGCGCGTGCGCGGGCGGGTGAAGGGGACGATGCTGATCCCCTATGACGACCGTACCGCGATCGAACAGGGCAGCCTGAACAGCCGCGCGCCGATCCTGGCCTGGGCCGCAGACCCGATCGAGCTGTTCTTCCTCCAAATTCAGGGTTCCGGGCGGTTGAGGCTCCCCGATGGCGGTATCATCCGGCTCGGCTATGACAGCCAGAATGGCCGCGATTACACCGGCATCGGCGCTCTGCTCCGCGATCGCGGGCTGCTCGCGCCGGGCCAGGCGTCGATGCAGGGGATCATGGGCTGGCTGCGCGACCACCCGCAAGAGGGCGTCGCGATCATGCGCGAGAACAAGAGCTACGTCTTCTTCCGCGAGATCGACGGGCCGCCGCAGGGGGCGCTTGGCTATGCGGTGACCGGGCGGGTCAGCGCAGCGGTCGATCCGAAATTCGTGCCGCTGGGCGCGCCCGTCTTCCTGTCGCTCGATCGCACGGAAGCCAGTGGCCTCTGGGTCGCGCAGGATACCGGCGGCGCGATCCGCGGGGCGAACCGGTTCGACACCTTCTGGGGCGCCGGCGACGCCGCGCGCACCATTGCCGGCGGCATGTCGGGTCGCGGCACGGCGTTCCTGCTGGTGCCGACCGGCACGCTCGCCCGGCTGGGCGCGGGAGGCAGCAGCAATGGCCGGGCGACGCCTCAGCGCTGAGGAAGATGCGCTCTGGCGACGCGTGGCGGCGACGGTTCGCCCGATCAAGCCGCATCCCGCCTCCCAACCGATTGCTTCGGATCCGGCTCGGCTCGCGTCGTCGGCGCCGTTGCAACCCCGCCCGACCCCGCACCACGATTCGCCGGCCAAGCCCATCAGGCCGGTGGTGCGAACGCCGGGGATCACGCTCGACGGCAGCTGGGATCGCCGGCTGGCAAGCGGCGCGATCGTGCCTGACGCCAGTATCGACCTGCACGGGTATAATCTCGAGGCCGCGCATCAGCGCCTTGACGCCGCGCTCGATCGTGCGATCCGACAGGGCGACCGGGTGCTGCTGCTGATCACCGGGCGGCCGCCACGTCCCGAAAGCGAGCGCCCGCATGCGCGCGGGCGCATCCGCGCAGCGATCGGCGACTGGCTGGCGGCCTCGCGCCATGCCGATCGGATCGCCGCCATTCGGGGCGCGCACCCACGCCATGGCGGCGCCGGCGCCCTCTATATCATCCTCCGGCGGGACCGCGCGCGATCAAAAAATTAACCTTTCGGCGTCAATGTGATGGCCAGTGCTGGACGTGCGCGTCCTTATCGAGGGGAACACCGAACCGCGATGGAAGGAGCTTCGCTGAAAAGCCGGGCCATCGCGTTCGCGTTGTCCGCAGGGCTTGTCGCATTCATACTCGCGCTCGCGGCGACCTATGATGGGCAGCTCGACCGTGCCAGCATCGGCCGTGCGCTGATCCCGGCGATCGTCTGTGCGACGATGTGCTGGGCGTCGACGTCGCGTGCGATTGCAGGCACGGCGGCGGCGATCGACCACGCCATCGCGCGTTTGGCCGAAGCCGGGCGTGGCGATCTCCAAAGCCCCATCCCGTTGGAAACGAAGCAATCCGTGCCGCAGCTCGCGCAGGCGATGGAAGTGCTGTTCAGCCAGATTTCCGACAATCTCGACAGCGTTCACCGGCTGGCGATGTTCGATCCGGTGACGGGCCTTGCCAACCGCACCAACTTCCGGCGCAGTTGCGAGCGGCAGCTGGTCGATATGCCACGCGCCGCGCTCGGCGCGCTGTTCTTCATCGATCTCGACCGGTTCAAGATCGTCAACGACACCATGGGCCATGCGATGGGCGACATGCTGCTCGGCATGGTCGCCAATCGCTTGCGTGCGGTAGCGGACCGGGTCGTAAGCGAGTTCACCCTGCCGACCCCGCTGATCGGTCGGCTGGCGGGTGATGAGTTCACCATGTTCTTCCAGAACTTGCCCGATCGCGGTGAAGCGAACCGGATCGCATCGAACATCCTGTTCGCGCTGAGCGAGCCGTTCGAGCTGCTGGGCAACGAAGTCGAGATCGGCGCCTCGATCGGCATCGCGGTCAGGCCCGATCACGGCAGCACGCTGACCGACCTGATGCGTGCCGCCGACGCCGCCATGTATCATGCCAAGGCGCGCGGGCGCGGGCGCGCCGAATTCTTTTCCGAAACGCTCGCGGCCGAGATCGCCGATCGTGCGCAGCTCGAAAGCGATCTCAGGGAAGCGCTCGAACGCAATCAGTTTGCGCTTGTCTATCAGCCGCAGATCGCGTGCAGCGACGGCCGCATCGTCGCGGCGGAGGCATTGCTGCGCTGGCGGCATCCGCGGCTCGGCATGAAGCTGCCCGGCAGTTTCATCAAGCGGGCCGAGGAGACCGGGCTGATCGTCGAAATTGGCGAATGGGTGATCGAACGCGTCGCCGATACGATCGCGCGCTGGGGGCGGATGGGAATCGAGCAGCGGCTGGCGATCAATATCAGCCCCCGCCAGCTCGACCATGCGCAATTCTTCCGCCGCCTACGCGATGCGATGCGCGTCGCCAATGCACCGGCGCGGCTGCTCGAGCTTGAAATTACCGAGACGATGGCGATGCATTGCAGCGACGAAGTGATCGAGGCGATCGCGACGCTGCGCGCCGATGGGGCGACGATCGCGATCGACGACTTCGGCACCGGCTATTCGAATCTCGCCCGGCTGCGCGATCTGCCGGTCGATCGGGTGAAGCTCGACCCCAGCCTGATCGAATTCATCGCCGATCGTGCGCAGGCGCGGGTGATCGCGCATGCCGTGATCGGCCTGATCCACGGGCTTGGTTGCGAAGCCGTGGCGGAGGGGATCGAAACCGCTGCGCAGGCCGAGGTGCTGCGCGTGATCGGCTGCGACGTGATCCAGGGCTTTGAAGTCGCCGAGCCGATGGACGAGGAAGCGTTCCTCGCCTGGGCCCGCGAAGCCCCGCGTCAGGCTTTGGCGGGCTGAAGCGCCGCCGTCAGGATATCGGCATAGATCGCGCTCAGCCGCTGTAGATCGTGGATCGCAACCGCTTCGTCGAGCTTGTGCATCGTCGCGTTGACCAGCCCGAATTCGACCGTCGGGCACAGCCGCGACAGGAAACGCGCGTCGGATGTGCCGCCGGTCGTCGACAGCTCGGGCGCGCGCCCGGTGTGCCGCTCGATCGCCGCCGCGATCAACGCCGAGAAGTCGCCCGGCGGCGTCAGGAACGCCTCGCCCGAGACCTTTGCGACGACCTGCGCGCCCGGCGCGTGACGCTGTGCGATCTCCTCGATCCGGGCCGCGAGCGCCGCGCCCGAATGCAGATCGTTGAAGCGGATCGAGAGCCGCGCGCTCGCCCGTGCCGGGATGACATTGGTCGCCGGATTGCCGACGGTGATGTCGGTGATCTCGATGTTCGACGGCTGGAACCACTCGGTCCCCGCATCGAGCTCGATCGCCTCGATCTCCGCCAGCACCGCCACCAGCCGGGGGATCGGATTGTCGGCAAGGTGCGGATAGGCGACATGGCCCTGCCGCCCGCCCACGTCGATCCAGATGTTGACCGATCCGCGCCGCCCGATCTTGATCATGTCGCCGAGCGCGTTGACCGATGTCGGCTCGCCGACCAGGCACAGGTCGGGCGACAGGCCGCGCGCCGCCATGCGGTCGATCAACGCGCGGGTGCCGAAGATCGCCGGGCCTTCCTCATCACCGGTGATGATCAGGCTGACAGTGCCCGCGTCGCTCGGCACCCGCTCCACCGCCGCGACAAAGGCAGCGATCGCGCCCTTCATGTCGACCGCACCGCGGCCGTGGATCAATTCGCCGCGCACCACCGGCTCGAACGGATCGCTTGCCCAGCCGTGGCCCGGCGGCACGACGTCAAGATGGCCGGCAAAGGCGAAATGCCGCCCGCCGCGGCCGCGCACCGCGAGCAGATTCTCGACCGGCCCGTCAGGCGCCTCCCCGGCGACGAAGCGCTCGACCGCGAACCCCAGCGGCACCAGCGCGGCTTCGAGCACATCGAACACGCCCCCGCGCGCCGGAGTGATGCTTTCGCAGGCGATCAGGCGCTTGGTGAGCGCGACCGGATCGGGCAGGGTGGCGAGGTCATTCATGGGAGGCGGTCTTGCCCAAGCTCGATCTCGACACAATCCCCCAGAGCAATGCGACCGGCTATCCGCCGCCGTTCGATGCGCCGGTCCAGGGGCGCTGGTATCGCCGCCTCGCGCCCGCAGCCGAGCTGACCGCGATGGGGGTGAGCCAGGTGACGCTCAAGCCCGGTGCCTGGTCGTCGCAGCGGCACTGGCACGACGACGAGGACGAATTCGTCGTGATCCTGTCGGGCGAGGCGGTGCTGGTCGAGGATGGCGGCGAAACGATCCTGCGCGCGGGCGACTGCGCGGCGTTCCCGATGGGGAATACCGACGGCCATCACCTCCAGAACCGGTCCGACGCCGACTGCGTCTTCATCGCTATCGGCGCGGGGAACCAGCGCGGGAAGGGCGGTTATTCCGACATCGACATGCTGTTCGACGACGACCGCTATACCCGCAAGGACGGCACGCCCTATCCGACCGCGCGCCCGGCGTAAGCGGGGCGGGCGAGGCCTGCCGGTTGCCACAGGATTTGAAAGTGACGACGATTCGAAAGAAAATCGCGTTCACCGAATCGATGAAATGCCTGCGCTGTCAAAGAGCCCGAAGGCGAGCGTGACAGGCGATTTCCGATTTTGGAAGGTGGGCGAACGGGTGGGCGCGGTTCAATCAGCTCTCGGCGGGCAGCCGCTTCCGTCCCAACTGCTGCCATTGGATTAAAGCGATCATTGCGCTAACCTTTGGCTTGATATGGTCTATTCTCCCCCAAGGTCCCGCAACGAACTTTTGGACCGATACGCGGCGGGCGAGCGATACTTTGCCGGGGCCGAATTGGATCAGAACATGGTGCCTCAGGGGATTGTCGACCTTACGGGCGCAGTACTTGACGGCGCGGACTTTTCGAACTGCTGGTTCAGCGCCTCGTTTTCAGGTGCCAGCCTGAGGGCAGTGAACTTTACCCACGCAAATGTGAAGTGCTGTGATTTCAGTCGAGCTGATTTAACCGACGCCATTTTTTTTGGGGCGGCCATAGAAGCCGCTACGTGGGCCGGGGCAAAAGTCCTCAGAACGAAGTTCGGTGACGTTAGTCTGTACGGTGCGATCCTAACCGAGGCAGAGTTTACGGCAATAATTGAGAGTGAGCTGTGACGGCTTCCCACTCAACAGCCGACGCGGTCTAGCCCGCCACCGGCCCCTCGAACTGTTCGATCACCCATTCCTCTTCCTGCGCAGCCGCAATCCAGTCCTGCATGAAGGGGTGCTGGATCACCGCGTCGATATAGGGCGGGGCGAAGCGCGCGATGGGGAGCGAATAGGTGATGATTCGCGTGCATACGGGCGCGAACATGATGTCGGCCGCGCCGAAATCACCGAACAGGAACTGCCCTTCGCCGCCGAAGCGGGCGCGGGCCTGGGCCCAGATTTCCATGATCCGTTGCAGGTCGGCGAGCACATCGTCGTCGGGCTGTTTGGGCGGGAAGGCCTGGCGGATGTTCATGCTGTGCTTGCGGCGGAGCGCGGCAAAGCCCGAATGCATTTCGGCTGCCATCGAATAGGCCATCGCCCGCGCCGCCCGGTCTTCCGGCCAGAATTTGGTGCCGCCGGTCAGTTCGTCGAGATACGCGATGATCGCGACCGAATCCCACACCACCGTCTCGCCGTCCCACAGGATCGGAACCTTGCCGCTCGACGGCGCGAATTCGTCGCCTTCGCGGCGCTTGTCCCAGTCGGCGTCATAGAGCGGGACGACGACTTCCTCGAACGGCAGCCCCGACAGCTTGCAGGCGAGCCAGCCGCGCAGCGACCACGACGAATAGGCCTTGTTGCCGATGATGAGCTTGAGCATTGCCGAGGGATAGCCGCCGTCCGGCATCCGGGCAACCGTCGATCAGGCGCGGCCGCCGATCGGAATCGTGATCATTCCCGTGTGCCGAAATCGGGCCCGACCGGCGGCGAGGCGAGGCTGGCATAGCGTGCCTGGACGACATAGGCGCCGCCGCGATCGGCCTCGTAATCGACATCGGCATAGTCGGGGAGCGAGTCGACCGGCGGGGCGCTGTGATAGACCGCGGCCAGTGTCGGATCGATGCCGCCGACGACGAATTCGCCCATCAGATAACCGGCGACGCTGCTGACCGAGAGTCCGCCCACAGCGGCTAGCAGGGCAACGGTCCATTTCGATGATGCGGCCATGTCAACTCCCTTTTGTTGCGAGCAGAACTTTTCACCGCGCGAAAGGGTTCCGTCGTCGCATCGGGGGCGTTGCCAGTGTGCGGCGGCGCGACTAGCGAACGGGGCGTTGATGGGAGAGTGATGGCGATGCGCTGGATGCTGCTGATAATGCTCGCGCTGTTCGCGGCGACCGGTGCCGACGCCCGGCGCTCGACGGGGCTGGTGCGGGTGCGGATCGATACCAGCGTGGGGGCGATTACGGTTGCGCTCGATACCCGGCGTGCGCCCGCGACCGCCGCGAACTTCCTTGCCTATGTCGATGACGGGCGGTTCGACGGCACGACCTTCTACCGGTCGGCACGCAAGAAGACCGATCCGCGCTTCGGCTTCGTACAAGGCGGCATCAAGACCGATGCGCGCCGGATCCTGCCGCCTTTCCCGCTGGAGACGACGCGGATAACCGGGCTGCGACACCTGGACGGCACGATTTCGATGGCGCGGCACGACGACCCCAAATCGGCGGGCGGGAATTACTTCATCTGTGTGGGGCCGATCCCGTCGCTCGATGCGAGCGCGACGTCCAAGGGCTATGCGGCGTTCGGGCATGTCATCGCGGGCATGGACGTGGTCCGCCGCATCCTCGCCGCGCCGACGACGGGCGGATCGGCGGCGACGCGCGGCCAGATGCTCGCCAACCCGATCCGGGTGATCCGCATGGTCCGGCTCGACGGCAAGCCGAAGCCGACCGGCCGCCCCCGCCAATGGCTGGAGAAGATCCCGCGCTAGGGTTTGTCACATTGACATCGAAGTGTCCGTCATTGCGAGCGTAGCGAAGCAATCCAGCCTCTGCGTGAACTCGCCACTGGATTGCTTCGCTTCGCTCGCAATGACGATTCGACCGTAAGCCAACAGCTGCTAGCCGATCGCGTCGATCACGGCCGCGCGCAGTTCGGCGATGCCGAGGCCGGTTTCGCTCGACGTGCTGAGGATCTGGGGATGCGCGGCCGGGTGCTTGCGCGCCTCGGCGGAGGTCGCGTCGACGACCGCGGCAAGCTCGGTCGGCTTGATCTTGTCGGCCTTGGTCAGGACGAGGCGGTAGCTGACTGCCGCCTTGTCGAGCATGCCGAGAATCTCGTGATCGACATCCTTCAGCCCGTGGCGCGCGTCGACCAGCACCAGCGTGCGCTTCAGCACCTGCCGCCCGCGCAGATAATCGTTGATCAGGAAGCGCCATTTCTTGACGACGTCCTTGGGTGCCTTGGCAAAGCCATAGCCCGGCATGTCGACCAGCCGGAAGGCGAGCGGGCTGCCAATGTCGAAGAAGTTGAGTTCCTGCGTGCGCCCCGGCGTGTTCGACGTGCGCGCCAGGCCGTTGCGCCCGGTGAGCGCGTTGAGCAGCGACGACTTGCCGACATTGGAGCGCCCGGCAAAGGCGATTTCGGGCACCGCGGGGTCGGGAAGATGCTCCAGCCCCGGCGCCGATTTCAGGAACGCGATCGGTCCGGCGAACAGCTTGCGCGCGCCCTCGATCGCGTCGGCGTCGAAAAGGCCGTCATCGGTCGGGTCGTCGCTCATTTGACCGGCGCCAGCATCTCCGGGTGGCGCGCATAGAGCAGCCGCTGCTGCAGGATCGTCAGCACGTTCGACGTGATCCAGTAGAGCTGCAGGCCGACCGCGAACGGCGCCATCACGAACATCAGCATCCAGGGCATGATCGCAAAGACCTGTTTCTGGGTCTCGTCCATCGGTGCCGGGTTCAGCTTGAACTGGAAGTACATCGACACGCCGAGCAGCACCGGGATGACACCGATCGCGAGGAAGGCTGGGACAGTGAACGGCAGCAGGCCGAACAGGTTCAGGATTGTCGCCGGATCAGGCACCGACAGGTCGCGGATCCATAGCGCGAATGGCTGGTGACGCATCTCGATCGTCAGCAGCAGCACCTTGTAGAGCGCGTACATGATCGGAATCTGGAGCAGCACAGGCAGGCAGCCGGCGAGCGGGTTGACGCCCTCGCTGCGGTACAGCGCCATGATCTCCTTCTGCTGGCGCTCCTTGTCGTCCTTGTAGCGTTCCTGCAGCGCCTTCATCTTGGGCTGGATCGCCTTCATCTTCGCCATCGATGCGAACTGGCGCTGGGCGATCGGGAACAGCAGCCCGCGCACGGTGATGGTCAGCGCGATGATCGCGACGCCGAAATTGCCGATCAGCTGCGACAGGAACGACAGGTAATAGAAGATCGGCTTTTCGATGATGCGGAACCAGCCCCAGTCGATCGCCTTGTCGAAATTGGCGATGCCGCCATCGTCCTGATAGCCGTCGATCACCGCGACTTCCTTGGCGCCGGCGAAAAAGCGCGAGGTCTGGGTCGCGACCCGGCCCGGCGCGACGGTGACCGGCGCGGTGGTATAGTCGGCCTGGAACACGTCACCCGGCGCGCCGCGAAAGCCCGCATGGACCTGGGTGTTCTGGTCGGGGATCAGCGCGGCGAGCCAGTAGATGTCGCCGAAGCCCAGCCAGCCGCCGCGATGATCGAAATAATTCTCGCCGGCCTTGGCGCTGCTGCCGAACAGCTTGCCCCAGAAGCTCGGCGCCTCACCTTTCAGATTCTGGTAGGTGATGTCGTAATTGGCGCCGGGGCCGAACACGCCGACCGGGCCGACATGGTTGGCCCAGTTGTCGATCTCGGTCGGCACGCCGCTGCGCGAGATCAGGCCATAGGGCTTGACCGTGACCGGCGCCGCGCCGGGATTGGCGACCGATTGCTGGACGGTGAACATGTAGTTCGCATCGACCGCGATCCTGATCCGGAAGCGGACGCCCTGCGGATTGGTCCAGCCGAGCGTCACCGGCGTCCGGGGCGTGAGCCGGGTGGCGTCCGCGGTCCAGACGGTATCCTTGCTCGGCGTCGCGATGCCGTCGCCCGCCCAGCCGAAGCTGGCGAAATAGCTGTGGGCCGCGCCCGATGGCGACAGCAGCCGCACCGGCGGCGCCTTCTTGTCGATCGTCTGGCGGTGGCGCAGCAGCACCAGATCGTCGAGCCGCGCGCCCTTCAGATTGATCGAGCCCTGCACCGCCGGCGTCACGATCGGCAGGCGCGGCGTTTCGCGGAGGACGATGGCGCGGTCGCGCGGGGCCTGGCGCGCGCCGTCGACCGGATTGTCGGCCGCGCTCTTCACGATCTTGGTCTGGCCGCCTTCGATCTTCGTCACCGGCGGCCGCGCCGTCGGGATGAAGCGCGAGGCGAGTAACGGCCATCCGAGCAGAATCACGGCCGCGAGGATCGCGAAGATGATCAGATTGCGATTGTCGTCACTCACTTGGGAATCCCCGATCGATCAGTTTCACGGCACCGGATCGTGCCCGTGCCCACCCCAGGGGTGGCAGCGCGCGATCCGCCGGACGGCGAGCCACCCGCCCTTGGCGGCGCCATAGCGGCGAAGCGCCTCGATTGCATAGGCCGAACAGCTCGGCGTGTAGCGGCAACTTGGCGGCAGGATCAGCGACGGCCCCAATTGCCACCCCCGCGCGATCGCGATCAGCAGCCGGGTCGTCAGCCGCTCGATCGTCATCGCGCGAGCTTGGCAAGCGCCTGGCGCAGCTCGGTCCGCAGCCGGTCGAACTCGCGCTCGACGCCGTTGCTGCGTCCGATCAGCACATGATCGTGGCCGGGCAATCCCGCTTCGGGCAGAATTTCGCGAGCCAGCGCCCGCAGGCGACGCTTCAGCCGGTTGCGGATCACCGCGCCGCCGATCTTCTTGGTGACGGTATAGCCGATGCGCATCGCCGGATCGCCGTCGCCCCGATCGCGGGCGAGCAGGACGAAGCCCGGCATCGGGCTGCGCTTCCCCGCATTCGCCGCGAGGAAATCCGCACGGCGCGTCAGCATTCGAATGTCGGCAGCGCCGATGGGTGTGTTCAGGCCGACAGCTTCTTGCGGCCGCGCGCGCGGCGCGCGCGCAGGACGTTGCGGCCGCCCACCGTCGCCATCCGCGCGCGGAAGCCGTGGCGGCGGGCACGCACCAGATTGCTCGGTTGAAAGGTCCGCTTCATCACTCATTCCCTGATCGACAGAAAAAGGCCGCCCGAAGGAGGCGGCCATTCAAGCGGTTCCCATAGGCAAGACCGCATGCCGTGTCAATTCGTTCCGAGGCCCGGCCGGTCGGCCTTGTCGCGCGCGCGCCGCCGTTTCGCGCTGCCCCGGCGCAAACCGATATCGGCATAATGGCCAAGCCTGGGCCAGCGCCGCTTCGCGCGCACGAACGCCCGCTTGGCCCATTCCGAATTGCGCAGCATCAGTGCAAGCCCTGCCGCGAATACCGGGATCCCGCCGGGGCCGGGAATGATGCCGACAAAAGGCGACAGAATCACCAGCACCGCACCAAGCACCGTCAGCGCGGTGCGGGACGCGCGGCTGCGGCGCAGGGGAGGGGCCATCGGCACGCGGGGCATATGGCGCTCGTGTATTGGATTCACAAGACAGGCGGCGCCTGCTTCCCTCAATCTACGAAGCCGTTATGAACAGGCGATTAGCCGGGGCGCGGGGGGCTTTGGAGGCATGGTCGCGATCGTATCGACAGTGGCGTATCTCGGGCTGGAGGCGCGCAGTGTCGAGGTTCAGGTACAGCTGGCGCCCGGGGTGCCTGCGTTCAACGTGGTCGGTCTTGCCGACAAGGCGGTCGCCGAAAGCCGCGAGCGGGTCCGCGCGTCGATCGCCGCGCTCGGCCTCGCGCTCCCGCCCAAGCGAATCACCGTCAATCTGTCGCCCGCCGACCTGCCCAAGGAGGGATCGCATTACGACCTGCCGATCGCGGTCGGGTTGCTGGCGGCGATGGGCGTGATCGATGCGGAAACGCTGGCGGAGTACGTCATCGTCGGCGAACTCGGGCTCGATGCGCGGATCGCACCCTCGCCGGGTGTCCTGCTCGCCGCGCTGCATGCGTCCGAGCAGGGCAAGGGGCTGGTCTGCCCGGCCGCCCAAGGGTCCGAAGCCGCCTGGGCGGGCGCGATCGAAGTGATCGCGGCGCCCGACCTGCTGACCTTGCTCAATCACTTCAAGGGGCACGGCCAGCTCGCGGCGCCCGCCCCCGGCGAGGCCGAGGCGCCCGGCCATGGCCCCGACCTGAGGCAGGTAAAGGGGCAGGAGACCGCCAAGCGCGCGCTCGAGATCGCGGCGGCGGGCGGGCACAATCTGCTGATGGTGGGTCCGCCCGGTGCGGGCAAGTCGCTGCTCGCGTCGTGCCTGCCGGGCATCCTGCCCCCGCTCGATTCGGCGGAGGCGCTCGAGGTCTCGATGGTGGCGAGCGTCGCCGGAACGCTCCAGAACGGGCGGCTGACCCGCACGCGCCCCTTCCGGGCGCCGCACCATTCGGCATCGATGGCGGCGCTGACCGGCGGCGGGCTGAAAGTGAAGCCTGGCGAAGTCAGCCTGGCCCATCTGGGCGTGCTGTTCCTTGACGAGCTGCCGGAATTCCAGCGGGCGGTGCTCGATTCGCTGCGCCAGCCGCTCGAGACCGGAACGGTCAGCGTCGCGCGGGCCAATGCGCATGTCACCTTTCCCGCGCGCGTGCAGCTGGTGGCGGCGATGAACCCGTGCCGATGCGGCCATCTCGGCGATCCCGCGCTGGCCTGTGCGCGCGCGCCGCGTTGTGCCGCCGACTATCAGGCAAAGGTGTCGGGGCCGCTGCTCGACCGGATCGACCTGCATGTCGAGGTGCAGGCGGTGAGCGCCGCCGACCTTATTCTGCCGCCACCCGCAGAAGGGTCCGCCGAGGTCGCGGCGCGCGTCGCGGCGGCGCGGGCGGTGCAGCGCGCACGCTATGAAGGGCAGCCCGCGCGCACCAATGCCGAAGCCGAAGGGCCGCTGCTCGACGACCACGCGACCCCCGACGAGCCGGGACGCAAGCTGCTTGCGCAGGCGGCGGAGGCGATGCGGCTGTCGGCACGCGGCTATACCCGCATCCTGCGCGTCGCGCGCACGATCGCCGATCTGGCTGGCGGCGATACGGTCGGTCGGATTCACGTAGCGGAAGCATTGAGTTACCGGCGGCAGGCGCCGCGCAACTAGGGGGAGAAGTGAAATGGAGTGGATGTTTCTGCCGATCAAGCGTTATGCCGATTTCCAGGGGCGATCGCGACGGCTCGAATACTGGATGTTCGTGCTCGGCATGTTGATCGCGATCACGCTGCTCCTGACGCCCCTGGTGTTCCTGGGGTTCCTCGACGGTCAGTCCGTGGCGTCGCGGGGCGGCCTGTCATTCGGCGTCTTGGCGGTGCTTGCGCTATTTTACGTGACGATCCTCATTCCCTCGATCGCCGTCCAGGTGCGGCGCTTCCATGATCAGGACAAGAGCGGCTGGCTGATCCTGCTCGGGTTCATTCCCTATATCGGCGGGCTGATCCTGCTGGTGTTCATGTGCCTTGAAGGAACACGCGGGCCGAACCGCTTCGGGCCCGATCCGAAGCGGCCGGGCGAAGACCTTGATGCGATGTTCAGCTGACGCTTGTATCGGATGGATCGCCGCGTTAAGCGCGCGATCCTACGTGCGGGCGTGGTGGAATTGGTAGACGCGCCGGACTCAAAATCCGGTTCCGCAAGGAGTGTCGGTTCGAGCCCGACCGCCCGCACCATCAGCGATCATGGGCAACGATGCGGCATCCGGTGTCGCCTGTCATCCGCTACGCTTGCAATGACGACCAAGCGTCAAGCAAACAGGCCCTTAGAGCCCGATGGCATTAGCTTGACCGTTCGTTTCGAGCGCAGTCGAGAAACAGGCGACGAGCGTTGCGCAGGGTGTCTCGACTTCGCTCGACACGAACTGTTGGCGATTTGATTCAACCAAAAGTCATCCGACTCTAGCGACGCGGCAGCGTGATCGTGGCGTCCAGCCCGCCATCGGGGCGGTTGGCCAGCAAAACGTCGCCGCCCGCCTCCCGCGCGATCGCCCTGGCGAGCGCAAGGCCGAGTCCCGCGCCGCCGGTATCGCGGTTTCGTGACGTCTCAAGCCGGGTGAAGGCGTCGAACACCGCCTCCAGCTTGTCCTCGGGAATGCCCGGCCCTTGGTCGGCGACGACGATCGCGACATCGGTCTTCGATACCTCCAGCCGCACCGCTGCCATGCCGCCATATTTGACCGCATTCTCGATGAGGTTGCGGACCGCGCGCCGGATCAGCGAGGGGCGCAGCGAAAGCGTCACCCGCTCCGCGCCTGCAAACGTCACCGGGGCGCCGAGCGCGACGAAATCCTCGACCACCGCATCGACCAGCGCGGCCAGATCGACGGTCGTCGCCGCCTCGCTCGGCCGCCCGAGCCGGGCGAGCGACAGGATGTCGTCGAGCGTGCGGTTCATCTCGTCGATCGTGTCGGCCATCCGCGCGCGATCGTCCTCGTCCTCGACTGATTCGATGCGGACCCGAAGCGCGGCGAGCGGCGTGCGCAGATCATGGCCGATCGCGCCGAGCATCCGGTCCTTTTCGTCGAGCATCGCCGATACGCGCAGCCGCAGCTGGTTGAACGCCGCGATCACCGCGCGCACGTCGTTCGGTCCGCGTTCGTCGAGCGGCGGCGCGACATCGCCGGGGCGGTAGCGCCGCGCCGCCGCGGCCAACATCTGGAGCGGGCGCGAAATCCGCCGCGCCGCCCACAGCATCGGCAGCAACACGATGACATAGAGCACCAGCGTCTGGATGATCAGCGTGCCGAGCAGCAACCGGTCGGGGCGTTGCCACGGCGATCGCTGCACCAGCCAGCCGCGACCGCCGGGCCGTTCGACCGCGAGGATCAGCTCGGCGCCGAAGCGGACATAGCGCTGTGCCTGGCGGCGACCGAACAGGCGCAGGCGCGGATCGTTGCGATCGATCGGCCGGATCGCCGACACGATCCTGCCGGGCTTGATCCCGAGATCGCCAAGCTCGGTGCGCAGTGCCGCCTCGACATCAGCGCGCCTGCTCGTGCTGCCCGCGATCGGATTGGTGGCGAGCAGCCGGATGCGGCCTCGCGGTTCGGCCTGTTCGAACGGCTGGTTCGGCTGGCGGAAGCGACCGAGCGCGATCCGATCCTCGGCATCGGCGATCCGGGCGGCGGCCGGGCCGGTGATCGATTGCAGGCGGATCTGGCGACGGGCCTCGAAAATGACCGCAAAGTTGATCGCCTGCGCGACGAACAGCGCCACCGCGACGAGCAGCGCCAGCTGGCCTGCCAGGCTGCGCGGCCACCGCCGCCACCATGTCATCGCGACCGGATCATGGCTGGATCACCCGCGCGTCACAAGCGGGCAACTTCGCAGGCGAGCGTATAGCCGCCGCCCCAGACGGTCTTGATGATGTCGGGCGTCTTGGGGTCGGTTTCGATCTTGCGGCGCAGGCGGCTGACCTGATTGTCGATCGCGCGGTCAAAGGCGGCCGCTTCGCGCCCTTGGGTCAGGTCGAGCAGCTGGTCGCGAGTCAGCACCTGGCGGGGCCGCTGGACCAGCGCGAGCAGCAGGTTGTACTCCCCCGTCGAAAGGGCCACCGATACGCCGTCGCGGTCGACCAGCGCGCGCTCGCCGGTCTTGAGCACCCAGCCGGCAAAGCCGTAAGCATTGGCCTCCGGCGTCGCGACCCGGGCGGCGCCCGACGCAGCGCGGCGCAGCACCACCTTTACCCGCGTGGCCAGTTCGCGCGGGGAAAAGGGCTTCACGACATAATCGTCGGCGCCCATTTCCAGCCCGACGATCCGGTCGGTCTCTTCGCTGCGCGCGGTGAGCAGGATCACGGGAATCTCGCTTGTCGCGCGGATATGGCGGGTAAGGCTCAACCCATCCTCGCCCGGCATCATGATGTCGAGGATCGCCAGATCGATCGCATAGGCGGCTAGCCGCGTCCGCGCGGCCTCCGCGTCATGCGCCTGGGTTACGCGGAAGCCCTGCTTGGTCAGGAAATGGGCCAGCGGTTCACGGATCGACCGCTCGTCGTCGACCAGCAGCAGATGGGGGGAACCGGACATCTGGGGATTAAGCATCGGGTCGATCGGTTCGCGCAAGAGGTTGTGCCGGGCGGGCGGGGAGGGGATGTGCCCGCCCGGCGACCGGAGAGGCTCCGGTATGCTGTTGGGTGCCGCTTATTGCGGTTCGAGCTGGCTTTCACTGCGCAGCGGACCGTTGCCGCCAAAGCGGCGCCCGCCGAACCGCCCCTGCACGGCGGCGAGTTCGCCGGCATCGATCACGCCGCTGCGATCGGTGTCGAGCCGGTCGAAGGGGCGATCGAATTCGCTGCGGCTGATCTTGCCGTCGCCGTCGGCATCGAGCCGGGCAAGTCGCCCGCCGCCGCCCGTGCGTCCGTCCGCGCTTGCTGGACCGGCCCCGAACGAGCGGCGTGCCGCCATCTCGGCCTGGTCGATCGTGCCGTCGCGATTGGCGTCGAGCCGGTCGAACGGCGCTTCGAACTCGGCCCGAGTCAGCTGGCCGTCGCCATTGTCGTCGAGCCGGGCGAGCATGCCGCCGCGCCGCCCGCGCGCCGATCCCGGCGCTGCATCGGCACCCAGCGCCGGGCTGCCCGGCGGGGGCAATGTTGCCGCGAGCGCGCCGCCCGGGGGCGCCTCACCCGGCGCGAAGCCCGGGCGGCCGGGGCCACGCGCCGCCCGCAGCCGCTCGCGCGCCGCGCGGCGTTCATCGACCGTCAGCTGGCCGTCCTTGTCCGCATCCATCATCTCGAAGCGCCGCGCGGCATCGGCCAGGAACTCGGCGCGCGACACGCTGCCGTCACCATCAGTGTCGCCATGCCGCGCGACCGGCGGCTTGGCCCGCGGCTGATCGGCCGGAGTCGACTGGGCGCAGGCGGTGCCCGCGATCAGGGTGGTGAACAAAGCCGTGATGACGATCCGCTTTTCCATATTGCTTCCTTGCGCCTGGGTCCGTCGCCCTATCTTGCACGGTGTCGGACGCAGATGTCGCGCGGCTTTGTCATCGAGCAGCGCTTTTGTCGCAATTTGTCGCAAGCGGGGCGTCAGGAAAAAATGGCGACGCTCTGCATCCCCTCGGCGATCAGCTGCCCGTCGGCATTCCAGAGCGCCATCGACTGGCTGGAGCAGCCATTGCGTGCGTAATCGCTTTTCGCCTTGAGCAGCCACCAGCCGTCGGTCGTCATCGGCGTAGGGGTCAACAGGTTGACGATCCACGTCAGCGAGCTGATCGGCCCCATCTGCTGGCCGAACAGGCGGATCGCGGCGGGCGGCATGCCGTCGGCGATCGCCAGCACATGCACCATCGGATCGATCCCGCCATGCGCCTTCATCCGCCCCCAGCGGAGCAGTTCGGCGGGGCCGAATTCGGGTTCCTTGATGTCGAGGAATTCGAAATTCTGGGCGAAAAACCCTTCCGGCCCGCTCCACAGCCTGGTGCCGGGGGGCGGGGGCACCCGGTCGACAGGCGGGCGCTGGTCGAAATCGACGATCGAGGGCTGGTCGGCCATGAAGACGAAGGTGGCTCGGAGCCCGAGCCCGGCATCCGACACGACATCGGCCTGGATGAAAGCGGCCGTGCGCCCGCGCCGCAGCTTGGTCGCGGTGACCGTTACGTCGCCCGCCAGCGGACCGATGAACGATATCTGCGCCGATCGCAGCGGCGGCAGATCCGGTTCGCTTTGCTGCGCGGCGTGGAGCGCGATCGCCGCCGACAGCCCGCCATAGCTGGTGCGGCCCTGCATCCAGTCGGCTGGGATAGTCGCGGCGAACCCGCCCTCAACCGGCTTCATCCCGTTCAAAATCTCGGCAAGCGTCGTCATGCGGTGGCCTTCCACTGGTCGCGCAGTTCGCGTTTCAGGATTTTGCCGATCGCGCTGCGCGGCAATTCGCCGACCGCGATCAGATCGGCTAGGCGTTGCGTTTTGCCCAGCTTTGCGTTGGTGTCGGCGAGGATTGCGGCGGCATCGGCATCGCCGCGGGCCACGAAAAACCCCACCGGCGTCTCGCCCCATGTCTCGCTCGGCACGCCGACCACCGCGCAATCGGCGACGTCCGGATGGGTCCGCAGCACGGCTTCGAGATCGCTGGGGTAGATGTTGAACCCGCCCGAGATGATCAGGTCCTTCTTGCGGTCCATCAGGATCAGGAAGCCGTCCTCGTCGAACCGGCCGACATCGCCGTGGCGGATATAGCGATTGCCCTCGGCATCGTGCCACTCGGCCGCCGCCGTCGCGTCGGGCCGGCCGTGATAGCCGTTCATCATCGCGGGCGACCGCCCGACGACTTCGCCCATTTCGCCCTGCGGTACTTCGCGGCCGTCGTCGTCGATCAGGCGGATGTCGTGGCCTTCGGCGGGTTGGCCGACGCTGTGAAGCTTGGTCGGATTGGCGGTGCAGTTGAGGATCGTCGTCCCGCCGCCTTCGGTCATGCCGTAATATTCGACCAGCAGTCCGGGCCAGCGCGCGCAGACATCGGCCTTGAGCGCGGCGGAAAAGGGCGCGGAGGTGCAGGTCTTCAGCCGAAAGCTCGACAGGTCGAACCGGTCGAAATCGGGGATCGCCATGATCCGGCTGTACTGCACCGGCACCAGCATCGCGTGGGTCGCGCGGTTGGCCTCCGCCATTTCGAGGAAGCGGCGCGCGTCGAACTTGGCCATGATGACGGCGGTGCCGCCCCAGCCCAGCGTCGGCAGGAACACGACCAGCGTGGTGTTCGAATAGAGCGGCGTCGCCACCATCGTTACCGCGTCGCCGAATCCGGCGGCGGCGTTGCGGTGGATATGCGCCCAGCGCATCGCGTGGCTCTGAACGATGCCCTTGGGCGTGCCGGTGGTGCCCGACGAATAGATGATGTTGAACGGATCACTTGGCGCGATCTCGACCGGCGTGGGGCGGGCGCCTTCGGGCGCGAGCCAGGCGTCGAACGCGGCGCTGCCCAGTTCGATGATCCGCGCGGAGATCGGCTGCCCGGCCAGTGCCGCTCGCGCGCCTGCATCGACGAAGACGTGCGCCGCGCCGCAATCGGCGATCATCGAGCTGAGTTGTTCCGGCGTCGATCCCGGCGCGAGCGGGGTCGCGGCGCCGCCCGCGCGCAACGTCCCGAGGAACACCGCCGCATAGGCGACCGACGGCGCGCCGACGATCGCGACCGCTTGCCCGCGCGCGAGGCCATCGCGCTGGAGCGCCGCCGCGATCCGGTCCATCGCCGCATCGAGCGCGGCATAGGTCAGTGCGCCGTCCTCGCCGACGATCGCGGTCTTGCCGCCGCGTTCGACCGCGTGCGCGCGCAGGATGTCGGGCAATTTGGCAAAATCGCTGGCAAGCTGGGTTGCTGCGTCCATAACCCCTCCGAGTGCGTGAAGCGCTAGGCGACGCGACCGCGAAATGCCATACGCGATGTTCGAAAATCGGCAGGGGCGAGTCCAGGAATGATTTTTTACGATGCCGTCAACCCGGCACCCAACCCCCGGCGCGTGCGCATTTTCATGGCCGAAAAGGGCATCAGGATCGCGACCGAGCAGCTCTCCATTCCCGGCGGCGAGCACAAGTCGGAGGCGTTCCGCGCGATCAATCCGCTCGGCCAGGTGCCCGCGCTGAAGCTCGACGACGGCGATGTGATCACCGAAAGCGTGTCGATCTGCCGGTTTCTCGAAGCGCTGAATCCCGACCCGCCGCTGTTCGGCACCGGACCCAGAGGCGTTGCCGAAGTCGACATGTGGCTGCGCCGCGTCGAGCTTCGTCTGATGATCCCGGTCGGCATGGTCTGGCTGCACACCCATCCCTTCACGGCGCGGGTAGTGAAGCCGCAATATCCCGAATTCGGCGAGACCCAGCGCGCGCGGGCGCTGACGGTGATGCGCGAAATCGATTCGACGCTCGGCGACAGGCATTGGCTGGCGGGCAAGAATTTTTCGATCGCCGACATCGTGCTGCTGACGACGATCGATTTCGCGACATGGATCGGGCTGCCGATGCCCGACGACGTGCCGGCACTGAGCGCGTGGCACGCGCGCGCCAGCGCCCGCCCGAGCGCGGCGGCATGAGCTGGGTGGGGCGCGTCGCCGTCGTCACCGGCGGCGGGACCGGGATCGGCGCGGCGACGGTGCGGATGCTCGCCGAACGCGGCGTTTCCTGCGCGATCAACTATTCATCGAGCCGTGATGAGGCCGAGGCGCTCGCCGCCGAAATTGGGCAGGGGGCGATCGCGGTGCAGGCCGACATCACCGACGATGCGCAGTGCCGCGCGCTGGCCAAGGCGGCGACCGATGCGTTCGGGCGGATCGACTTCCTGGTCAATAATTCGGGCCGGACCAAATTCACCGCGCATGAGGATCTCGACGCGCTGTCGGGCGAGGATTTCGTCGACATCTATCAGCTGAACGTCATCGCCGCCTTCCAGATGGTGCGCGCTTGCGCGCCGGCGCTGAAGGCGGGCGATGCGAGCGCTGTCGTCAACATCGCCTCGGTCGCGGGGGTGTTCGGCATGGGATCGTCGGTTGCCTATGCGGCATCCAAGGGCGCGCTGATCACCATGACCAAGAGCCTGGCGCGCGTGCTTGCCCCTGCCATCCGCGTGAATGCGGTCGCGCCCGGCTATGTCGGCACCGGCTGGTTCGAGAAGCGGCTCGGCGCGGAAGGCTTCGCCAAACTCAACGATCGGATCGCGGCGAGCGTACCGATGGCGCTCGCGACAATGGCGCCCGACGTCGCAGCGCCCGTCGTCAGCCTGCTCGATCCCGCGATGCGCAGCGTCACCGGCGAGGTGATGCTGGTCGACGCCGGCGGGCACCTCGACGTCGCGCTCAGCCGGCGGCCGGGTCGGGAGGGGTAGCGCTCGCGTCCTTCGGCGGCACGCGGCCGAGCACTTTCCACACCACGATCGCGAGCGCCACCGCCGCGAGGATGCTGGCGAGCAGGAACGCCGCGCCGGGCTGGCCGCGCGCGACTCCGGCGGCAAGCACTTGCGTCAGGACGAGCGGGGCGATCACGGCGGCAACGCTGTTCATGCTGCCGATCCCGCCCTGCAGCGCCCCCTGATGCGACGCATCGGCGAGCCGCGACAGCAGCGCGTTCATCGCCGGGAAGACGAGGAACGATAAGGCGCTGGCCAGGAACACGACATAGGCCTGCCATCCCGCAGTGATGAAGACATAGGCAAGATAGGCGCTGCCCCCGCTCGCCAGCCCGACAACGACTGCACGCCGTTCGCCGATCCGTGCGATGATCCGCCCAGTGAGGAAGAACTGCACCGCCGCCATCACCGCGCCGACAAAGGTCAGCGACCAGCCGATCGCGGTCGCGTCCCAGCCGAACCGCGCCGCGCACCAGAATGCCCAGGTCGCCGGGTAGACGAAGCTTGCCAGCTGCCACACGAACCACGCGATCAGCAGCGGCGCTGCCTCACCGCTTTTGAACAGCGGTTTGAACGCGCCGATCACGTTCGCGCTGCGCCAGTCGAACGGGCGGCGGAGTTCGGGCTTCAGCGATTCCGGAAACAGGAAGATCATCGCGATCCCGTTCGCGAGCGCGAGCAGCGCGGCGGCGATGAACGGCGCGCGCGTGCCGAATCCTGCCAGCGCGCCGCCGATCGCGGGGCCGATGATGAAACCGATGCCGAACGCTGCGCCCAGCCAGCCGAACACCGACGAGCGTTTTTCGGGCGTGCTGACATCGGCCAGCGCCGCGCTTGCCGGGCCATAGATCGCGCCCGCCACCCCTGCGATCGCGCGCCCGAGGAACAGCCAGGCGAGCGTCGGCGCCCAGGCCATCAGCGCATAATCGGCGGCGAAAGCGAGCATCGACGCGATCAGCACCGGCCGCCGCCCGAACCGGTCGCCCAGATTGCCGAGCAGTGGCGCGGCGAAGAACTGCGTCAGCGCATAGATGCCGAGCAGATAGCCGGAAATGCGTGTCGCTTCGTCGAGATCGGTATGGCCGAGCCGGGTGATGAGCGCCGGCAGGATCGGCAGGACGATGCCGAAACCGATCGTATCGATGGTCACCGCCGCCAGAACGACGACGACGGTGCGCCGGTCATACCCCATCGGTGCCCCCTGTTGCCGCCCCGATGATGCGCCCGCAAATTCGCAAAAGTCACGCCAATCTTTTGGCGGGCGGCGCGCCTGTCAAACCCGACGGCGATAGATTTTTGCGACTGCCGTCAGGTTTTCGGCGCCGAGGCCCGCTGCGCGTGCGCCGTCGAAGACGGTGGCGGCCATGTCGATCATCGGCGTGGGCGCACCGCTTTTGCGACCGGCATCAATGGCCAGCGCGAAATCCTTTGCGACAAGGTCGACCGGAAACATCGGCGCGAAAGCGTCGGCCAGCATGCCGGTCATCGCGCCCTTCAATGCCGGGCTGGCGACCGGGGTGTCGGCCAGGATCGCGGCAATGCCGGACGGGTCGAGCCCCTGCGCTCCGGCCAATCCCAGCAGTTCGGCAATCGCGGTTACCTGAATGCCGAACACCGCATTGACGATCAGCTTTGCCGTCGCCGCCGACCCCGGGCCGCCGACATGATGCGCCGCGCTGCCCATGTCCGAAAGAATCGGGTCGACCTGCGCCTTTGCCTCTGCCGTACCCCCCACCAGAAAGATCAGCGCACCCGCTTCAGCCTGCGGGCGCGAGCCGATCACGGGCGCGTCGAGGCAATCGATACCAGCCGCCGCGCTGGCGTGGTGCAGGGTGCGTGACCAGTCGGCACTGACCGTCGAGCAGTCGATCGCGATCGCGCCTGCCTTCATTGCCGACAAGGCGCCGAACTGAGCGTCGCGCCAAACCTGTTCGGCGGCAATGTCGTCGCGCAGCATCGAAATCACGATGTCTGCCCCGTCGGCGGCGTCGCGCGGCGATGCGGCGATCGAGACGCCCGGCCAGGCAGCCCTATCAGGCGGCGTGCGGTTCCATAGCGTGATCTGACGACCTGCGTCGTGAAGCCGCCGCGCCATGCGCGATCCCATCGCGCCCAGGCCCAGAAAGGCAATGCGCGGGAAACTCTGATCCGTCATCGATATGCTCCTCATGATTGGAACGGGCCACCGATCGATCGGCCGCGTCGCCGGTTATTTCGATTATTTTTCGGGCGAGGGGTATCTGTCCGATATGACTATGATGTATTTATAGGTCGAATGAATGATCGGCTTCAGGCGCTTCGACTGTTTCTTCGGGTCGCCCGGCTCGGCAGCTTTTCGCGGGCGGGTCGCGAGTGCGGGCTGTCACAGCCGTCGGCGTCGCGGATCATCGCCGATCTTGAGCGACAGATTGGCGCGACGCTGTTCGTGCGCACGACCCGCGCCGTGACGCTGACCGAGGCTGGGGCGGATTATCTCGCGCGAGTCGAGCCGTTGCTTGCGGCGCTTGACGAGGCAGATCATCTGGCCCGCGGGACCGGGGAATTGCGCGGCACGATCCGTGTCGCGGTGTCGTCGAGCTTTGGCGTGCGCGAAATCGTGCCGCGTCTTCCCGACTTCGTGGCGCGACATCCCGCGCTGGGGATTGTCATCGTCGTCGGCGACGCGCACAGCAATCTGGTCACGGAGGGCATCGATGTTGCCTTCAGGCTTGGGCCGCTGACCGAATCGAGCGATATCGTGCGCAAGCTCGCGACCGCGCCACGCCTGCTCGTTGCCGCACCCGCTTATCTGGCGCGCGCAGGTTCGCCGAAATCGCCGCGCGAGCTCGTCGACCATGCCGTCATTGCCGGACAAACTGTCGGCTCCGCGCAGATATGGTCATTCGTCCGCGACAACCGGCGCGTGTCGGTGCGCGTCGGCAGCCGGATCGCGATTGCGGCCAATGAGGGCGCGATTGCAGCGGCGGTCACGGGAATGGGGATCGCGCGCGCATCGTGGTGGGGATGCCGCGCCGAGCTGGACGACGGGAGGCTCCAGCGGGTGCTGCCGGACTGGTCGATGGACGACGTCGATCTGCATGCGGTCTTTCCCGCCGGCCGCGCAGCATCGCCTGCCGCGCGTGCGCTGGTCGACCATATTGCAGCCAATCTGGACAAGGGGCGGCGCAGCGGTCGTCTTGCCTAACGGTCGCCCCGCACCCCCTTTGCCTTTGCCGCATTTCTATGTCAGACCGCCGACCATACCCGATATTCAGAATCGATCGATGGGAGTGGACAGATGGCAACGGCACCCGACCTGACGGCAACCGACGCGCTCGACGATTTCCGCGCCGAAGCGCGGGCATGGCTGGCGGATAATTTCCCGGCGTCGCTGCGCGGCAAGGACAATGCGCTGTCGGCGCTGGAGGGGCCGCACGACCCGACCGACGACGAGCGCGCGTGGACCAAGGCGATGGGCGAAAAGGGCTGGGGCGTGCCGAGCTGGCCCCGGGCTTACGGCGGCGGCGGGCTCGACCGGCATCAGGTGCGCGTGCTGCAGGAGGAAATGGGCCGGATCGGCGCGTGGAACCCGATCGGCGGCATGGGCGTGATGATGTTCGGCCCGACCCTGCTCGAATATGGCAGCGAAGAGCAGAAGCTCGAACACATCCCGGCGATCGCGAAGAGCGAAGTGCGCTGGTGCCAGGGCTATTCGGAGCCGGGCGCGGGGTCGGACCTCGCATCGCTCCAGACCTTTGCGGAGGATATGGGCGACCATTATCTGGTCAATGGCCAGAAGACCTGGACGAGCGGCGGGCAGTGGGCCGACAAATGCTTCGCGCTCGTCCGTACCGACAAGAGCCAGAAGCACGCCGGCATCAGCTTCCTGCTGATCGACATGAAATCGCCGGGCGTCGAGGTGAAGCCGATCCGAATGATCAGCGGCCAGTCGCCCTTCTGCGAGACCTTCTTCACCAATGTCAAAGTGCCCAAGGGCAATCTGGTCGGGCGCGAAGGGCAGGGCTGGGAAATCGGCACGCGGCTGCTGCAGCACGAACGCAATTCGCTGTCGGGCGGCGGTTCGACCGCGTCGCGGATGTTCGCCGGCAAGCCGCTTGGCCAACTGGCGAAGGATTATCGCGGCGCCAATGACGACGGCACCGTCGCCGACAGCGACCTGCGGATGCGGATCGTGCGCCACGAGATGGATCAGCGCGCCTTCATGCTGACGCTGCGCCGCGCGGCGATGGAGGCCAAGTCGAACCAGGGCCCGTCGGCGGCGACCAGCATCATGAAGAATGTGGGCGCGCGGCTGACCCAGGACCGCGCCGAGCTGTCGGTCGAGATTATGGGCATGGCCGGACTCGGCTGGGAAGGCGAGGGCTTTACCGAAGCCGAGCTTGCGCAGACGCGCACTTGGCTATGGGGCAAGGCGGTGTCGATCTATGGCGGGTCGACCGAAATCCAGAACAATGTGATCGCGAAGCGCATCCTGGGTATGCTCGATCATCAATAACGACACCCTGGCCCTGCCCCCATCGGGACAGGGTCTGGCGCGGGACGGGATGGGGCGGCGGCGCGCACGGCGACCCCGCTTCGCCGCCCGCTCGCCGAACGGGGAAGGGGAGAGATAGAAATGGCTGCACTGAACGAAGAACAGACGATCCTGCGCGACATGGTGCGCGAATGGGCCGACAATGAATCGCCGGTGACCGCTTTCCGCAAGATGCGCGACGCGGCACCCGCAGAAGGATATGACCCCGCGGCCTGGGCGACGATGGCCGAAATGGGCCTGGCCGGCATCGTCATCCCGGAAGAATTCGGCGGGACGGCATTCGGCTATCTGTCGCTGGGGCTCGTGCTCGAACAGCTCGGGCGCAATCTCGCTGCGTCGCCGCTGGCGGCGACATCGGCGGCGGCAAGCGCAATCGTGATGGGCGGGTCGGCCGATGCGAAGAGCAAATGGCTGCCGAGGATCGCCACCGGCGAGGTGGTGGCGACGCTGGCGATCGACGAAGGCCCCAATCACGATCCCGCCCGGGTTGCCACGACGGTGACCGGCGGCAAACTCACCGGCACCAAGAAGTTCGTGGCCGAAGGCGATAGCGCGGGTCTGTTCGTCGTGTCGGCGATCGATGGGCTCTATCTCGTCGATGCAGCAGGCGGCGGCGTGTCGCGATCGACCCGGCGGATGGCCGACGCGCGCAGCCATGCCGATGTCGCCTTCGATGACGCACCCGCGACCCGGCTCGACGTGGGCACGCAGGCGATCATCGACCGCGCGACGGCGGCAACCTGCGCCGAAATGCTTGGCCTGGCGGTCCAGGCATTCGATACGACCAACGATTATCTGAAGACGCGCGTCCAGTTCGGGCAAGTCCTGTCCACGTTCCAGGCGCTGCAGCACCGCATGGCCAAAATGTTCACCGAACTCGAACTGATGCGCTCTGTGGTCGAAGGTGCGCTGGAGGCGATCGACAGCGGGCGGTCGGATGTCGATCAGGCCGTCAGCCTCGCCAAGGCGGTCGCGAGCGAGACGTCGCGTCTGGTCAGCCGGGAGATGGTACAGCTGCACGGCGGCATCGGCATGACCGACGAATATGACGCGGGCTTCTATCTCAAGCGGGCGGCGGTGCTGGAGACGATGTGGGGCAATGCCGCCTATCACCGGGAGCGTTTCGCGCGGCTCAACGGCTATTGACCGCCCATTGGCCGCCCCGTATCGGCCCGGCACGCCAGCGGACCGATCGGCAGGCGGTGCGCGTCGCCGGGTGATCTCGACGGCCATTCGCTCGTTTAGAATATCAGCCCTGCCAGCGGATCGATCGCCGGGCGGTATTGCATTTCGGCCACAGCGGCTGAAAAGGTAGCATCCCGCAACGCTTGTTTCGCTTGACGTTACGGCTGTGGCGCTATCTATTCGAGACTAGGGTACGGAACGGCGTAAGATTTCCGACCATCAGGGAGAGAGAGATGCTCAAGACCAGCCTTCTCGTCGCATGCGCGGCGCCCGTTCTGGCCATCGGCCTCGCGATGCCGGCGAGCGCGCAGACCGCGCCCGAACCGGCGACCGTCGCGCCGCAGGACGATACCGATGTCGTCCCGGAG
>PKED01000054.1 GCA_002863155.1 Sphingomonadaceae bacterium
CGAGCACCCAAGCGGACTACTGATCCCGCACGGCCAGGCCGATGATTATTCGGGCGGGCGGATCGAGCGGATCGATATCGAAACCGGGGCGGTGGAGGTGCTGTACAAGGATGGCGACTTCGGCTGCGTGCTGCGCGGGCCCAATGACATCGTGTTCGATCGGCACGGCGGCTTCTGGTTCACCGATCACGGCAAGACCCGCCCGCGCGAACGCGACGTAACCGGCATCTTTTACGCGAGGGCCGATGGCAGTCATCTGGAAGAAGTGATCTTCCCGAGCGAGAACCCCAACGGCATCGGTCTCTCGCCCGACGGGAGCACGCTTTATGCCGCCGAGACTTATACCTGCCGGCTGATGGCGTTTCGCATCACCGCGCCGGGCAAGGTGGATCAGACTGCGGGGCTGGGCGGTCCCGGTACCCCGCTCTACCGGCCGGCCGGGTACAAGTTCTTCGATTCGTTGGGGATCGAAGAAGGCGGCAACATCTGCGTCGCGACGATCGGGGAAAGCGGTATTTCGGTGATTTCACCCGCGGGCGAGCTCGTCGCGTTCGTGCCGACGCCCGACCCGTTCACCACCAACATCTGCTGGGGCGGGGAAGGCCTGCGGACCGCATATATCACCCTGTCGGGCACGGGGCAGCTGATCGCAATGCCCTGGCCGCGTGCGGGGTTGAGATTGGCCCATTGAGGCACGCCCGCGACGTTGACCCGCCCTTGCCGCCGGGATTAAGCGGCAGAAACGCCTGTCCGAATCTGCGGAGTGCCCCATGAACAAGCTCTACCCCGATGCCGCCGCCGCGCTTGAGGGCGTCTTGTTCGACGGGATGACGATCTGCGCGGGCGGCTTTGGCCTGTGCGGCATCCCCGAGCGGCTGATCGACGCGATCCGCGATGCGGGCACCAAGGACCTGACGATCGCCAGCAACAATGCGGGTATCGACGGCGAGGGCCTCGGAAAACTGCTCCGCACGCGGCAGGTCAAGAAGATGATCTCCAGCTATGTCGGCGAGAACAAGGAGTTCGAGCGGCAATATCTGGCGGGCGAGCTCGAGGTCGAATTCTGTCCGCAGGGGACGCTCGCCGAACGCTGCCGCGCAGGCGGGGCGGGCATCCCGGGCTTCTATACCAAGACCGGCGTCGGCACCTTGGTCGCCGAGGGGAAGCCGGTGATGGCGTTCGACGGGGAGGACTATATCCTCGAACGCGGCATCCGCGCCGACCTGTCGATCGTCAAAGGCTGGAAGGCGGATGAGGCGGGCAATCTGATCTTCCGCAAGACCGCGCGCAACTTCAACCAGCCGATGGCGACCGCAGGCAAGATCTGCGTCGCCGAGGTCGAGGAAATCGTGCCGGTGGGGAGCCTCGACCCCGATCAGGTCCATCTGCCCGGCATCTACGTCAACCGGCTGATCCTCGGCGCCCCCTATGACAAGAAGATCGAGTTCGTGACAACGCGCGATCGGGAGGCGGCATGATGCGCCGCACGATGAGCGTCGCGGCGGCTACGGTGATTGCGTTCGCCGCACCGCTCGCTGCCCAGCAGGCAGCGGCACCTCCAGCTGCCACGCAAGACGATACAGCAACTGTCGATAGCGCAGTCGCCGCGCTTTATTCGGTTATCTCCGGTCCGGCCGGTCCGCGCGATTGGGCACGGTTCAAAGCGCTGTTTGCGGCGGACGGTCGCATGGTGCAACTCGGCAAGACCGGTCCGTTGATGCTCAGCCCGCAAGGCTATGTCGACCTTGCGAGCGTTGCCTTCGGCAAGGAGGGCTTTTTCGAGCAGGAAATCGCCCGGCGTACCGAGCGTTACGGTAATCTCGTCCATGTCTTTTCGACCTATGAGAGCCGCCGCACCGCCGACGGCGCTCCCTTCGCACGGGGCATCAATTCGATCCAGTTTGCCCGGATTGACGGGAAATGGCGGATCATGTCGATCATGTGGCAAAGCGAGACGCCCGCTTTTCCGCTGCCCGATGCTTATCTGCCGACCACGCCTGCGACGAAGGAGAAATAACGATGCCCTGGACTCGCGATGACATGGCCTCGCGCGCCGCAAAGGAACTGCAGGACGGTTTCTACGTCAATCTCGGCATCGGCATCCCGACCCTGGTCGCCAACCACATTCCGCCGGGTATGGACGTGACCCTGCAGAGCGAGAACGGCATGCTCGGCATCGGGCCGTTTCCCTATCCCGACGAGGTCGATCCCGACCTGATCAACGCGGGCAAGCAGACGATCAGCGAGCTGCCGCAGTCGGTCTATTTCAGCAGCGCCGACAGTTTCGCGATGATCCGCGGCGGGCATATCGACCTGACCGTGTTGGGCGCGATGGAAGTGAGCGAGGGCGGCGACATCGCCAACTGGATGATCCCGGGCAAGCTCATTAAGGGCATGGGCGGCGCGATGGACCTGGTCGCGGGCGTCAAGCGAATCGTCGTGGTCATGGAGCACACGTCGAAGAACGGCGATCCCAAGTTCATTCCTGCCTGCACGCTGCCGCTGACGGGCAAGAACGTGATCGACATGATCATCACCGATCTCGCCGTCTTCCACCGCCCCGACCATGCCAGCCCGTTCGAGCTGATCGAACTGGCGCCCGGCATCAGTGCGGAGGATGTGCGTGCGCGCACGACCGCGCATTATGTCGAGCGCGTCGTGGCCTGACGGCGAACGCTCGTTTGGGCGCAGACGCGTTGCCCGGCGGGCAGGCGAAGCGTAGGGCAGGGGCATGTTCACCCGGTTGCGCAAGCGCTATCTCGACATCCTCGCCTCGGTGTACATTTACAACGAGCACCGCGGCTATACGAGCATCGACCGCGTGCTGGAGGCGGTGCGCGCCTGCTGCCCCGACGATCACCGGTTCATCGCCGAGGTTGAGAAGCACCGCGCCGACGAACGCAAACATTATGTGATGTTCAGGCGCTGGTTCGAGCTGAAGGGCGCGCGCCCCTTCAGGGTCGATCGCACCTGCGGCCATATCGACCGCTTTGTCGAGATCATGTTCGGGCGCGGCATCGATGCGCTCGATACTCAGGCGATCATCGCCGACCGCGACCAGTTCGAGCGGCTGTGCCGCGTCATCATGCTGACCGAGCAGCGCGGGATGCGGCAGGTCGACGTGCTGCTGAAGTCGCCGTTCGTCCGCTCCGACCCGGTCATGATGAAGATTTTCCGCATCATCGAGCGTGACGAGCCGAGCCACTGGCAACCTTACGCGGCGTGGCTCGAACGCACCGGCCGCAAAAAGGCGTCGTGGATCGAACGCGCGGTCGATTTCTGGATTCATCGCGAGCTGCTGCTCTTCAAGATTCCGGCGCTTTATCTGAATCCCTGGCTGGCGCGACGCGCCGACTGGGCCGACTCCGGCGAGGCGGTCGTGGTTGTTCCGGCAGCGATTTGAAACCGTAACGAGGCCAAGCTAGGGACAGCGCATGCGTGTGTTGCTGACAGGGTCTTCGGGGTGGCTGGGGCGTTACGTCGCGCCGCTGTTGCGGGCGGCCGGCCATCAGGTGATCGGGCTCGATCCGGCGCTGGGTGCCGATACCGATTGTATCGGATCGGTCGCCGACCGTGCGCTGGTCGGGCAAATCTTTGCCGATGCGGGAATCGAGGCGGTCATCCATTCGGGCGGGCTCCA
Organism: Sphingomonadaceae bacterium; assembly: GCA_002863155.1. GTDB lineage: Bacteria > Pseudomonadota > Alphaproteobacteria > Sphingomonadales > Sphingomonadaceae > Sphingomonas. The sequence goes on from PKED01000054.1 coordinate 3,641, forward strand.
CAAGCCCGACATCGTCCGGTATCCGACGCAGGCCTTTGTCGATGTGAACGTGACGGGGACGCTCAACCTGCTGGAGGCGGCAGTCGCGCACGGCGTGCAGGGGTTCGTCTTCACGTCGACGACGTCGCTGATGATCTCGGCGGCGGTTCGCGCCGGCGTCGGCGACCGGGCGGTCTGGCTCGACGAGGGATTTGCCCCGCTCGAACCGCGCAACATCTACGGGATTACGAAGCTGGCGGCCGAACAGCTTTGCCGCCTCTACCACCAGCGCCATGCCTTGCGCTGCATCATCCTGCGCACCGGGCGCTTCTTTCCTGAAGAAGACGACACCGACCAGGCGCTGTCGGGTGAGAACAACAAGGCCAACGAGTTTCTCAACCGGCGCCTGACGGTCGAGGATGCAGCCGCCGCGCACCTTGCGGCGCTGGAACGCGCGCCGATGCTTGGTTTTGATCTGTTCCTGATCGCCGCGATGACGCCCTTCGCCCCTGCCGACGTCGTCCCGCTCAAGGCGAACGCGGCGACGGTCGTTGCGCGCTACTTCCCCGATGTCAGGCGACTTTACGATGCGCGCGGCTGGGAACTGCCGATGGCGATCGACCGTGTTTATGATGCACGCAGGGCCGAGCGTGTGCTCGGCTTTCGGTGCCGCACCGACTTTGCGGCGGTGCTGCAGGCGATGCGCGACGGCGCGCCGCTGCCGTTTGCGCACGACGCCGGCTATACCTCGCCGCTGGTTCGCCCATCGGCAGGATGACTCGGAAACGCCGTGAGCCGCGCGGATAAGGGCTTTTTGTCCTTTCGCGTACCAACCCGGCGCTTTAAGCTCTGTCCGTCGACGGCGCAGGCATAAGGCGCCGCGTCGTTGCGCGGGGGACACGGAATGAAGCGAGCGCTGGTTCTATTGGTGGCGGGCACGGTCCTGGCCGGAGTTTGTGCCTTTGCGGCGAGCGGCAAGCCGCCCGCCGAGGTGAAGCTGTGGCGGCTCGATTGCGGCGCGGCGCAGGTCAACGATCTCAACGTGTTCAACGACACCCGCGCTTTCCCCGCCAACGCGAAGATGCGCTTCACGGCCAGCTGCTATCTGATCAAGCACGGCGATACCTACATGCTTTGGGATACCGGGCTGTCGGCGGCGCTGAAGGGCGCACCGACCAGCGACAAGGATCCGATTTCGGCCACGCTGAGCGTGACCATTGCCGAACAGCTTGCGAAGATCGGGGTGAAGCCCGCCGACATCGCACTTGTCGGCATCAGCCATTATCATTTCGACCATACCGGCCAGGCCGGTGCTTTTCCGCAGGCCAGGTTGTTGATCGGGAAGGGCGATTACGATTCGCTCGCAGCAACGCCGCCGCGCAACGGCGCCGATCCGACGCCGCTCAAGAACTGGATCGGCGGCGCCGGGAAGGCCGATCCCGTGACCGGCGACAGGGACGTGTTCGGCGACGGCAGCGTGACGATGATCGACTTGCCGGGCCATACGCCGGGCCATCACGCGCTGCTGGTCAAGCTTGCCAGGCTGGGTCCGGTGCTGCTGTCGGGCGATCAGGTCCATCTGCGCGAGAATCTGCCGATCAACGGCGTGCCGACCTTCAACTATGATCGCGCGCAGACGATCGCCTCGTTCGATCGCTTCAAAAAGCTCGCCGCGAACGTCAAGGCGACGGTGATCATCCAACACGACGCCCGCGACATCGCCAAGCTCCCGGCCTTTCCCGCCGCCGCCGAATAGTCGGGCTGGACGTGTCGGAACGGGCACGGCAAGGGAAGACGACACAATCGCGGGAGAGCATGATGCGGGCATTGCTATCGAAGGCGCCAGGCGGCCCAGAAACGCTGGTGATCGACGATCTGCCCGATCCCGTGCCGGGCAAGGGGCAGGTGCGGGTCGCGGTGAAGGCCTGTGCGATCAATTATCCCGACGTGCTGATCATCGAGGATAAATATCAGTTCAAGCCGCCACGCCCGTTCGCGCCGGGTGGGGAGATTTCGGGCGTGGTCGATGCGCTGGGCGAAGGCGTGACGCAGTGGCAGGTCGGCGACCGCGTGCTCGGGACGATCGGCCATGGCGGGCTTGTCGAAAAGGTCGTCGCCGAGGCGGACCGGCTCTATCGCCTGCCCGAAGGGCGCTCGTTCGAGGAAGGATCGGCGCTCGTCCTCACCTATGCCACGACGATCCACGCGCTGCTCGACCGCGGGCATCTGAAGGCCGGGCAGACATTGTTGGTGCTGGGCGCGGCCGGTGGAGTCGGGCTTGCCGCGATCGAACTGGGCAAGGCTTTCGGTGCGCGCGTCGTGGCGGCCGTCTCGTCGGAGGAAAAGGCGCAGGCGGCGCGGGATGCCGGTGCCGATGCGACGCTCGTTTATGGCCGTGCGCCGTTCGACAAGGATCAGTCGAAGGCGCTGGCCGATCAGTTCAAGGCAGCGCTCGGGCCGGGCGGGGCGGATGTGATCTACGATCCGGTCGGCGGCGACTATGCCGAGCCGGCGCTGCGCTCGATCGCTTGGGAAGGGCGCTATCTTGTCATCGGCTTTCCCGCCGGCATCCCGCGGCTGCCGCTCAATCTGACTCTGCTCAAGAGCTGTGACGTCTGCGGGGTGTTCTGGGGCGCGTTCGCGGCGCGCGACCCGGCCGCGAACCAGGCGCATGTCGACCATCTGTTCCGGCTCTGGGAAGAGGGGCGCATCAGCCCGCGCGTCACTGAGACGTTCGATTTTGCAGAAGGCGGTGCGGCGATTGCCAAGATGGCAGCGCGCGGGGCGATCGGCAAACTGGTCGTGCGCGTCGCGGCTTAGTTGCGCCGGGGGAGAACGCGTCCTATCTGCAATTTCAGCAATTTTCGGGAACTATGCCGATGACGACTTTCGACGACCGCGAGCGCGCTTTCGAGACCAATTTCGCGCGTGAAGAGGATCTGGCATTCCGCGTGACCGCGCGCCGCAACAAGCTGGTGGCGCACTGGGCGGCGGGGCTGATGAAGCTGACGCCCGAGGAAACCGATGCCTATGCCAAGGCCGTCGTGCAGGCGGATTTCGAAGTGGCGGGTGACGAGGACGTCGTCCGCAAGCTGATCGGCGACCTGACTGCGGCGGGCGTTTCGATCGACGAAGCGGCCGTGCGCCAGGCGCTCGACGAGCAGGCGACCGAAGCGCTGCGCCAGCTAAAGGCGGCCTGACGCGATGGCCATGCCGGCGGCCGAGATCGAGCAGCTGATCCGGGCGGGCATTCCCGACGCCGATGTCCAGATCACCGACCTTGCCGGCGACGGGGATCATTATGCGGCCCGCGTCGTCAGCGAAAGCTTTCGCGGATTGCCGCGCATCAAGCAACATCAAGCGGTCTACGCCGCGCTTGGCGGACGGATGGGGGGCGTCCTCCACGCGCTCCAACTGACGACCGCGACCCCTGACTAAGGACCTGAGACCATGACCGATGAAATTCACAGCCGGATCGCCGGGCTTGTCGAAAGCAACGACGTGCTGCTGTTCATGAAGGGCTCCGCGTTATTTCCACAGTGCGGCTTTTCGAGCCGCGCGGTGGCGATCCTCCAGCATCTGAACGTCGCGTTCGAAACCGTCGACGTGCTCCAGGATCAGGGCGTGCGCCAGGGCATCAAGGCCTTTTCCGACTGGCCGACGATCCCGCAGCTTTATGTGAAGGGTGAGTTTGTCGGCGGGTCCGACATCATGATGGAAATGTTCGAATCGGGCGAGCTTGCGCAGCTCTTCGAAGCCAAGGGCCTGGTTGGCGCAAACTAGGCCAAAAAACGGGGGCGTTGCAGGATGCTGTTCGAAACAGGCGGATTGCCGCCGCCCCCTGGCGTACCCAAGCCGATGCTGGTCTGCGACCTGACGCAAAGCTGGTCGCCGGCTGGCGGGGGCGGCGTCGGCACCTATATGAAGGCCAAGCGCGATTATGTGCTGGCGCACACCCCGCATTCGCTGCTGCAGATCGTCCCCGGCCCTGAAGACAAGATCGTGGAGGACGGGCGCCACATCTGGGCCGAAGTCGGTGCCGACAAGGTGCGCGGCAGCCCCAATTACCGCTTCATCCTGCGAACCGATGTCGTGCGCAAGATCCTCGCCCGCTACCAGCCCGCGATCGTCGAATCGCTTTGCCCATGGGTGCTGCCCTGGACGGCGATCCATCATCGCCGCGCCTTTCCTGAAACCGCATTGGTGGCCGGCTACAGCACCGATTTTCCGAATGCGCACGTCTTCCGCGTCGCGCAGAAGCTGTTCGGCACGACGATCGGGCGCGGGTTCCAGTGGCTGTCCTATGGCTATGCCGAGATCACCTATCGCGAGTTCGATTGGGTCTACACGCTGTCGGAAGACATTCGGGCGGTGCTCGCGCGGCGCAAGATCACCCGCACGAGCGTGCTGCCGCTCGGCGTCGACATCAGTCGCTTTCATCCCGACAAGCGCGATCCCGACTTTCGTGCCGAGCTCGGGCTGCCGGGCGATGGCCCGCTGCTGATCTATGCCGGGCGGCTCGACAATGAAAAACGCGCCGAGACGCTGATCCAGATGTTTCGCCAGCTTCCGCCGTCGCTCGGCGCGGCGATGGTGATGATCGGCGACGGCAAGCGGCGCGACGATATGGTCGCCGATGCTGCCGGCTTGCCGATCGCCTTTCCCGGCTTCGTCGCCGATCGCGACGTGCTGGCCCGCGCGCTGGCATCGTCCGACATCTATGTGTCCGGCATGGCGGACGAGACTTTCGGTATTTCGATCGTCGAAGCGCAGGCGTCGGGCCTCCCCGTGGTCGGGGTTGCCAGCGGCGCCATGATCGATCGCGTGCCGCCCGAATTGGGGCTGCTCGGCCCGGTCGATGATGCGGCCGCCATGGCGCGCAATGTCGAGGCGATCTGGCAGCGCGGTGCACGCGAGATCGGGGCGGCGGCGCACGGCCACGCCCAACAGTTCAGCTGGGACTGCACGTTCGAGCAGCTGTTCGGCGATATTTATCCCAGTGCGCTCGCCCATGCGGCGATTCGCGCGCGTAAAGGGCGGCGTGCGGCGGATCGCCTCTACGCGACGGCGGCATCGGCGGGCTGAACGGCGCTGGGGAATTTGGAAGGGCCGGGTGGGGCGGGTCGACGCGAGACCGGAAATAGGAAGCAGTCGACCCGCCCGCTGAAGCGGCATGCCGCTCGGCACGACAGAAACTATGCAGCGGCTGTGCCAGACCGAAAGACTGGCGGATTTTCAGTCGGTACGATGGTTAATGTCGCTGGTCCTGCCAGCCGATATGTAAACTTTTCCGACATTTGGCGGGTGCATCGCCGACGGCGCCGACCCCTATTGACTACAGGCGTAATCAGTGCGATTACATCTGTAATCAGAGGAGCAGTTGATCGATGACCGAGCGAATCAGCGATGCCGAACATATGGTGATGGAAATCCTCTGGGATCAGGCGCCGCTGTCGGCGCAGGATGTCGCCGAGCGGATCGGCTCCGCGCGGGACTGGAGCGCCAATACGGTCAAGACGCTGCTCGGCCGGTTGCTCGCCAAGAAAGTGATCGCGCATGAGGAGGATGGCCGGCGCTATCTCTATCGTCCGCTGGTCGCGCGTGAAGATTATGTCGCGGGCGAATCGCAGCGGCTGATCGATCGGCTGTTCGGCGGGAAGCTGACGCCGCTGGTCGCGCACCTCGCCGAGCGCGATCAGCTGACCGATGCCGATATCGCCGAGATCGAGGCGCTGCTGAAAGGCCTGAAGCAATGATCGCCTGGGCCATCGAGGCACTGATCGCCTCCACGCTGCTGATGATCGTCGTGCTGCTGTTGCGCGCGCCGGTGCGTCGTGCCTTCGGGCCGGCCGTCGCCTATGGGCTTTGGCTGCTGCCTGTCGCCCGCCTGTTGCTGCCGCCGGTGCCGGGGGCGGGGCAGCTGACATCGTTCTTCACGCCGCTGATCGAGCGATTGACCGGCACGCACATCGTCGCCGGCGTGATCGACCCGCAACGCCTGCCCGACGAGGCCGTGCGCGAAGCGCTGCTGCGCGCGCATTTCGAGAGTGCTGCCGGGTTCGTTGATGCCGCGGTGGTTGCGCCGGTCGCGGTTGAGAGTGGCGCGCCGATCCTGTCATTGCTGCTCGGCTTGTGGTTGATCGGTGCCGTCGGCTTCGTCGGGTGGCACCTGATCCGTTATCGCCGGTTCGTTCGCGAGATGCTTGACGGCGCGGAGGGGACGAGTTTCGGCCCGGTCAAGGTGATCGAAAGCGATACGGCGACGGGGCCGCTCGCCTTTGGCATCTGGCGCAAATACGTAGCGTTCCCGCGCGACTTCAAGGATCGCTACGATGCCGACGAGCAGGCACTCGCCCTGGCGCATGAGCTGACCCACCATGCCCGTGGCGATCTGATCGCGAACTGGGCCGCCCTCGTCGTGCTGGGTCTGCACTGGTTCAATCCGATCGCCTGGCGCGCTTTCCGGGCTTTTCGCGCCGACCAGGAAATGGCGTGCGACGCCCGGGTGCTGGCCGGGCGCGCCGCCACCGTCCGCCACGCTTACGGCCGGGCGATCGTCAAGTCCGCGCATGGCGGCGCAGTGTCGGCGGCGTGCCACCTGCACACGATCAACGAGTTGAAAGGGAGGTTGAGGATGTTGTCCAAGGATCAGGTATCGAAGGCGCGGCTGGCAAGCGGCGCTGCGGCGGTGGCCGCTGTGGCGCTCCTGTCGCTCGGCGTGACGGCGTCGGGGACGCAGGCGGCCGAGCGGCTGCGGAGCCAGGTGAAGGCATCGACCGGCGTCGATCTGGCCCGCTTCGATGCGCCGCCGGCCCCGCCGCTGCCCGTCGCGGCCATGCCGCCGGTCGCGCCACAGGCAGCCGACCTGCCGCCGCCGCCCAAGGTTGCCGACGCGCCTGAGCCGCCCGCAGCCATCAAGCCGGCTCCCCGTCGCCATACCAAGATCGTCATCCGGACCAAGGACGGCAAGGTCGATACGATCGATACGATCGGCGAAGATATCGATGCCGAACTGGCCCGCTCGCTGCCCGATCGCAAGCTCCGGATGGTCAGGACCGAGGTGATCGAGGGCAAATGCGCCGACGGCGAGAATCGCTCTGTCTTTGAGAACAAGCGCGAGGGCGACAAGCACATCGTCGTCATCTGCCGCAACCGGATTGCGCGGCTGGCCAACGACGCGGCGCGCCAGCAGCGGCACGCCGAAATCGTAATGCTGAGGGCGGCCGATATCGAACGCGATGCCCGCCGGAGCGCACTCGACGGCGTGCGTGCCGCCCGCGCCGGGATCGTCGCCAATCGCGACATGTCCGAATCGGCACGCGCGGCGGCGCTGAAAGGGATCGACGAAGCGATTGCCGAGCTTGAGGCCGACGCCGCCAAGGCGAAATGACCTCAATCGGCCCGGCGGGGTTTGCCCACCCGCCGGGCCGAGCATGGCTTGAGTTGGCGGGTGCGAGGGGCCATGTGTCCGTCCATGGACTCACCCCCCACCGGCGCGCTGATCGCGCTCGATCCGCTGGTCGCCCGGGTGCTGGCGCCCAACGCGTCGCCGTTCACCTTTACGGGCACCCAGACGCATCTGGTCGGCACCCATGATGTCGCGGTGATCGACCCGGGCCCCGACGATCCCGATCATCTTGCGGCGCTGCTGGCCGCGATCGGCGGGCGGCCGGTCACCGCGATCGTCATCACCCATACTCACCGCGACCACAGCCCTGCGAGCCGCGCGCTCGCCGCCGCGACGGGGGCGCCGATCGTCGGTTGCGCGCCGCTGGTGGTCGACATGGGCGGGCGATCCGATGCCGCGTTCGACACCGACTATGCGCCCGATCGGATCATGGCCGACGGCGACAGCGTGGCGGGGGAGGGGTGGACGCTGACGGCCGTCGCGACGCCCGGCCATACCTCCAACCACCTCGCCTTCGCGCTGCCCGAGGAGGGCGCGCTGTTTTCGGGCGATCATGTGATGGGCTGGTCGACCACGGTGGTGATGCCGCCCGACGGCGACATGACCGCGTTCATGGCGAGCCTTGCCAAACTCCAGGCTCGCGATGACCGCGTCTATTACCCCGCGCACGGCGATCCGGTGACCAACCCGGCGCAGCACGTCCGCCATCTGATCGGTCACCGCAAGGCGCGCGAGGGCCAGATATTGCGCGCGCTCGATTCCGGGCCGGCGACGATCCCGGCAATGGTCGAGACGATGTATGCCGGTGTGGACCGACGGTTGTGGGGGGCAGCCGGCGGATCGGTGCTCGCGCATCTGATCGACCTCGAAGGGCGCGGCATCGTCGCGCGCGAGGACGCGGACCGATGGCGACGGATCTGATGCCCGCCGTGCGCCGCTGGCTGGTCGTGGCGGCGATCCTGCTCGCGTCGGGGGGAATCGCCTTCCTCGCCTATGACCGCTACCGCGAGCGCTATGCCGTGACGACTCCGGCGGAGGGCGGCGCGCCGATCACGGCGCTGATCTCAGCGCGGCTGTCGGGCGCGAGCACGCTGAAGGTCGCGGTGCTGTCGGGGACGGTGCAGAGCACGGCGTCGGACATTCGCGGCTTCGGCTGGCTGCGGTCCGACCAGGTCGTCAAAATGCCGTTCACCGTCGATTATTTCGTCGACGTGTCGCGGATCGGCGCGCGCGACATCGAATGGTCGGACCGGACCGGCACGCTGATCGTCAAGGCGCCCGATATCACCGTTGCCCGCGCCAATGTCGACGAGGCGCGACGTAGCCTCGTGCGGACGACGGGCATTTTCGTGACGCGCAAGGCGGCCGAGGAACTCGCGTTGCGCACCTCGATCCATGCCACCGACAAGGCCGATGCCGAAGCGGCGTCGCCCGCGCGCATCGCCCAGGCGCGCGAACTGGCGCGGGCTGCGCTGGTTAAGCTCTACGCCGCGCCGCTCCGCGCCCTGGGTCACGCCAATGCGCGCGTGATCGTGACCTTTCCGCCCGAGCGCAGGCGGATCAACGGCGAGCAATGGGATGTGTCGCGCAGCGTCGAGGATGTGCTCAACGACCGGTCTTAGCCATCCTCGCGCAACAGCGACCGGATCGGTCGACCAAGCGCGATCAGGGCGATCCCGCCGCCGCCGACGATCGCGGCATGCAACAGCCAGAATTGCGATGGCGACAGCGTTTCGTAAAGGCCGCCGAGCCGCCCGCTGATCGTGCTCGCGAAAAAGGTGGCGAGATAATTGATGCCGAGCAATGTCCCGCGCAGCCCCGCCGGACTGCGCGTCGCATAGAGCGCGAGCGCGATCGGCGTGAAGTAAAGCCAGCCGATATTCGACAGCAGATGGAACGCCACCGCCCACAGGATCGGTGCGCGGCCGTCGCTCCCCTCGACGAGCGGCGCCAGCGCGAGCCACGCCGTCCCGCCTGCGAAGATGAAGCAGCCGATCGCCATCTTGCCGAGGTCGTCGGGCTCGCGCCCCTTGGCCGCCTGCCGCCGCCAAAGTGCGAGGAAGAAGGGCATCACGATAACCGGCGCCAGCCCGTCGAGCGCCTGCAGCCACGGCACCGGCACCTGAAAGCCGCCGAGCCCAAGGCTCACATGATCGCGCACCCACAGATTATAGACGTTCCAAACCTGCGACTGCGCGATCCAGAACGCGATCTGGAGCGGCCAGACCATTGCAAAGCCGATCAGGCGGCGCCGGTCGCCGTCGGTCAGCGGCGCACGGTGTTCGCGCGGGCCGCGCTTGGCATCCGCAGGCAGCCATCGCTGACCGGCGACATAGACGCCAAGCCCGATCATCATGCCGATCGCGGCGAAGGCGAATCCGCTGTGCCAGCCATAGGCCACCGCGAGCGCGCCGGTGATGATCGGGGCAATGAACGCGCCGATGTTGATGCTGACGTAATAGAGCTGGAAGGCATCGGCCGAGCGCCGGTCGCCTTCGGCATAGAGTGATTTCACCTGCGCCGCGAGATTGCCGCGAAGCATGCCCGCGCCGATGATCAGCAGCAGCAGCGCGATCAGAAAACTCTCGTCGAAGGCGAGACAAAGATGCCCCGCGGCCATCGCAAGCCCGCCGATAATGACCGCCAGCCGCCGCCCGGTAATGCGGTCGCCGATCACGCCGCCGATCACCGGCGTGAAATAGACCAGCCCGACATAGAGGCCGAAGGTCTGCGCCGCGAGCGCCTGAACCGATAGCGGCCCGGTGACACCTTCGACGATGCTGCGGAAGGTGGCAAAGCCCGCGATCCGCTCGATATGCCCCGGCAGCAACAGTTGACCGACCATGTAGAGCACGAGCAGCGCCTGCATGCCGTGGAACGAGATGCGTTCCCACAACTCCGTTCCCGACAGCACCCAGAGCCCGCGCGGCTGGTCGAACATCGATGGCTTGGGCAGCGCGGGGGCGGGAGCTTGAAGCGCGGTTTCGGCCATCCGATCAGGCTTGCACGCGTGCCAGGCGTTGGCAAGGCGCCCGTCCCTGCGCGGCAGACGATTGAGTTGAATGATGACGACGACTAGGATCGCGACAGGGATCGAGGGGGGTATCTTGATGGCCACGCTTGCCGGATCGCGTCACACCGCGCGCAGCGACGACGGATTTTTCCTGACGATGGCCTTTGTCATGGCCGGGGTGATCGTGCTGGGGTTCGGGTCGTTCCTAGCGCGCGGTCTTTCGACCTTTCATCGCCCCCTGCTGGTGCATGCGCATGCAATCGTGTTCATGGGCTGGGTCGGCATCTATGTGCTGCAGAACTGGTTCGCGACGCGCGGGCCGATCGCGCTGCACCGCCGGCTCGGCTGGCTGGCGCTCGGCTGGCTGGCGCTGATGATGTATTTCGGCACCTCGGTCACGGTGATGAACGTGCGCGCCGGGACCGTGCCGTTCATTTTTCAGCCGCTGCACTTTCTGGTGTTCGATCCGATGTCGCTGATCGGGTGCGCGGCGCTGATCGGTGCCGGCATTAGACTGCGCGCGCACACCGGCTGGCACCGGCGGCTGAACTATTGCGGCATGGCGCTGCTGGTCGGCCCCGGTGTCGGCCGTATCCTGCCGATGCCGCTGCTGATTCCCTGGGCCTATCAGGCCGCGTTCGCGACGCTGTTCATCTTCCCGCTGATCGGCATGTTCGCCGACTGGCGGCGCGATGGCCGCATCCATCCGGCATGGTGGTGGGGACTTGGCGGCATGATCGCGACCGAGGTCGTCACCGACCTGATCGCCTTCACCCCGATCGGCCTCGCGCTGTATCAGGCGGTAACTGCCGGGACGCCGGGGGCGGCGATCGCGCCGCTTGCGTTTCCGCCCTTCCCAGCGGGTTGATCCTCGGCGTGCGCGGGGCCATGTGAGCCGCGAACGCTGCCAAGGGGAATGCCATGAATGCGCCGCACCGCGAAAGCCTGAGCGGACTCGACCTGCGCGCCGAAATCGACCGGCTGCGCAAGGAGCGCAACGCCGTGATCCTGGCGCATTATTACCAGAAGCCCGAAATTCAGGACATTGCCGATTTCGTCGGCGACAGCCTCGACCTCAGTCGCAAGGCGCAGGCGACCGACGCCGATGTCATCGCCTTTTGCGGCGTGAAGTTCATGGCCGACACCGCCAAGATCCTGAGCCCCGACAAGATTGTCGTGCTGCCCGACCTCGACGCCGGGTGCAGCCTGGAAGACAGCTGCCCGCCCGGCAAGTTCGCGGCGTTCCGCGCGGCACACCCCGATCACATCGCGCTGACCTACATCAACTGCTCGACCGAGGTGAAAGCACTGTCGGACGTCATCGTCACATCGTCGTCGGCAGAAAAGATCCTGAGCCAGATCCCGCCCGAACAGAAGATCATCTTCGGGCCCGACAAGCACCTTGGCGGTTATCTGAAGCGCAAGATCGGGCGCGACATGCTGCTGTGGCCGGGGGTGTGCATCGTCCACGAAGCGTTCAGTGAAACCGAGCTGCTGAAGCTGAAGGCGCAGCACCCCGACGCCCCGGTCGCGGCGCACCCCGAATGTCCGCCCTATATCCTCGATCATGCCGATTATGTCGGATCGACCAGCGGAATTCTGGACTTCGCCAAGACGATGCCCGGCGACACGCTGATCGTCGCGACCGAGCCGCATATCATCCACCAGATGCGCAAAGCCGAACCGGGCAAGAATTTCATCGGCGCGCCGGGGGCGGACGGCAACTGCAACTGCAACATCTGCCCGTACATGGCGCTCAACACGATGGAAAAGCTGTACCTCGCGCTGCGCGACCTGACTCCGCGGATCGAGATCGAGGAAGGGCTGCGGCTGCGCGCGAAAAAGTCGCTTGACGCGATGCTGGCGATGGCGAGCGGCACGGTCGGGCTCGGCGATCTGGGGCCGGTGCCGGTCGGCGGAGACTGACCCGCCATTGAGATAACATAACTTGCGGCCATGGGTGGCGATTGTAACGGCGCGGCAACCGTCGCCATTGCAGGCCAAGCATGGACCATCCCGTCTTCTTCGACCCTTCAGGCTCAAGGCGTCGGTGGACGGCGCGTGGTTTCTGGTCGGTGATCGGTCTTGCGGTGCTCGCCGCGGCGGTTTTCGTTCTGACACTGGTGAATGTACCGACCGGGCGCGAGCTGCCGCTGGCGTTCGAACGCGCGCAGCCGGTGCCGCTCAGTCGGCAGATTTCGACGCTGCGTTATCGCTTCGACCGCTGGCTGCCGGGCGGAAAGCCGGTTGGCGGCGGCAAGCCGGTGACGATGGCCTTCTATGTGCCCTGGGACCCATCGAGCGCGCAATCGCTGAGCCGTAACATCGGCGCGATCGATATCCTGGCGCCGGTAACCTTTTTCGTGAATGGCCCGGCGCATGCGCTGAACGTGACACATGACGCGCCACTCGCGCGAATATTGGCAGGTGCCCCGCATCATCCGGCGGTCATGCCGCTCGTCCAGAATGCCGATCATGGCCAATGGGACACGAAAGGCGCCGTCGCGCTGTTTCGGAACAAGGCCGCGCGGGTCCGATTGATCGCGGCGTTGAGGGCGGCGGTTGCTGCGCACCACTGGGCCGGAATCATCTTCGATTTCGAATCGATCACGCCAGCCGCGATGCCCGCCTATCGCCAGCTGATCCGCGAAGCGAATGCGGCGTTCGACACGATCGGCGCATCGGTGTTCGTGACGGTGCCGGTCGGCGATCCGGCATGGTCGCCGCGCGCCTTCGCCGCCGTCGCCGACAAGATCGTGCTGATGAATTATGATCTGCATTCGGAGCCGGGCGACCCGGGACCGATCGCGCCACAGGCTTGGTACGTCGACAATCTGCGCCGTGCCCTGGCCGAGGTAAAGGCCGACCGGATGATCGTTGCCGTCGGCAGCTACGGTTATGACTGGCACGACAATGCCGCCGATCCGATGACGGTCGAGGAAGCCTGGCTGGCGGCGCATGACAGCGGCGCGGCGATCACTTTCGATCGCGCCAGCGGCAATAGCGGCTTTGGCTATGAGGAAGACGGCGTCAGCCATCAGGTGTGGCTGCTCGATGCCGCCGCGATGTGGAACGAGTTGAAGGCACTGCGCGCAAGTGGGCTGGGCAGCATCGCGCTGTGGCGGATGGGGAGCGAAGATCCCGGCGTCTGGCCGGCGATCGCGGCTTTCCGAAAAGGCAGCGTGCCCGATCTGCGCCGCATCGACCAGATTTCGAATGCCGATGTGGAAGGTTCGGGCGAAATCCTGCGGATCACGGCCACGCCGCAGGGTGGCGCGCGCACGGTTCGCTTCGACCGGCAGGAGCTGATCCGCGACGAACGCTATGACGTGTTGCCGACGCCTTATGTCGTCAAGCGGACCGGCGCACGGCCCAAGCTGATCGCGCTGACGTTCGACGATGGTCCCGACCCCATATGGACGCCGCCGATCCTCGACATACTGAAACGCGCGCATGTGCCCGCCACCTTTTTCGTGATCGGCGAGAATGCTTTGCAGAACCCGCTGCTGCTGCAACGGATGGTCGCCGACGGGCATGAGCTGGGCAACCACACCTATACCCATCCCAATCTGGCGCTGGCGTCGGCGTCGGTGACGCGGTTGGAACTCAACCTGACGCAGCGTCTGCTCGAAGCCTATACGGGGCGATCGACCCGGCTGTTCCGGGCGCCCTATTTCGGCGATGCCGAGCCGACGACGGCGGATGAATTGTTGCCCGCGCTGGTCGCGCAGGGTCAGGGTTATACGGTGGTGGGGCTCCATGCCGATCCCGGCGACTGGAAGCGGCCCGGTGCGGAGTCGATTGTCGACCAGACGGTGGCGTCGGTGCTGTCGGCCACGCCCGAGACGTCGCGCAACATCGTGTTGCTCCACGACGGCGGCGGCGACCGCGCGCAGACCGTGGCGGCACTGCCTGCGATCATCGCCAGGCTGCGCGCGCGCGGCTATCGCTTCGTTCCGGTATCAACGCTCGCCGGGCTGAACCGCGAAGCGGTGATGCCGACGATCGAGGGGTCCGATCTCGCGGCGGTGCGCGCCGATGTCGGCATGTTCCTGCTGCTCGCCGGCGTGCAGTGGCTGTTCGGCTGGATGTTTGCGCTGGCGATCGCGATCGGTATTGCGCGGGCAGTCGTGATCGCCGGTATCGCGCTGCTGCGTCGCCGCCGGAAGACTCCGCCCGAAACCAGTTTCCAGCCGCCTGTGACGGTCATCATCCCGGCCTTTAACGAAGCGCGGGTTATTGAAGCATCGGTCCGTCGGGTGCTGGCAAGCGACTATCCCGAACTGCAGGTGATCGTCGTCGACGATGGATCGACCGACGGGACGAGCGGGGTCGTCGAGCGCGCATTTGGTGACGAGCCATGTGTGACGCTGCTCACCCTGGTGAATGGCGGCAAGGCCAGGGCGCTCAATCAAGCGCTGCGGGTGGCGACCGCGGAGATTATCATCGCGCTCGACGCCGACACCCAGTTCGAAGTCACCACGATCGACCGGCTCGCGCGCTGGTTCGCAGATCCGGCGGTCGGCGCCGTCGCGGGCAATGCAAAGGTCGGCAACCGCATCAATCTTGTCACCCGGTGGCAGGCGGTCGAATATGTGACGGCGCAAAATCTCGAACGGCGCGCGCTTGCCCGGTTCGATGCGATCACCGTCGTGCCGGGCGCGGTCGGGGCATGGCGTCGGGCCGCGCTCGACGCGGTCGGCGGTTATCCGGTCGACACGCTGGCCGAGGACCAGGACCTGACGATCGCGATCCAGCGCGCCGGTTGGCAGGTCACTTATGATACCGATGCGGTTGCCTGGACCGAAGCACCGCAGACGTTTCGCGCGCTTGCAAAGCAGCGCTATCGCTGGGCGTTCGGGACGTTGCAGTGCCTGTGGAAACATCGCGGCGTGATTTCCGAGGGCCGCCCGCGGGGCCTCGCAAGGATCGGCATGCCGCAGGCATGGCTGTTCCAGATATTCTTTGCCGCGATATCGCCGTTCATCGATCTGGCGCTGGTCGCCTCGATCGTTTCGACCGCCAGTCGGGTCGCGCAGCACGGCTGGGCACAGACCCAGACCGACGTGCTGCGCATGGCGCTTTACTGGCTGATCTTCACGACGATCGACATCGTCGCGGGGGCCATCGCCTATCGGCTCGACGGGCGCGAGCCGCGCTATCCGGTGCTGCTTCTCGTCGCGCAGCGCTTCGTCTATCGCCAGATCATGTATTGGGTGGTGATCCGCGCGATCGGTGCCGCGATCGGCGGCTGGTGGGTCGGCTGGGGAAAGCTCGAACGAACCGGCGCGGTCGCGGACGTCATTTCCGCCGCGCGCTGAGCACGGTCTGCTTTGCGCCATCGCTTTCCCGCTTTTTCCGCTAACTGTCGATAAATTGCTTTTGGAGTAGTCGGTTGCACGTCGCTAGCTATAGTCGGCGGCGCGCTTCGGACATGGTCCACAAGATGCCGATCGCTGAGGAGAGATTGGATGGTCGAGCTGATCGGCGGTTTTCTGACCGGGCGCTATGCCCCGCATGGATATTGCCTGTTGTGGCAGCCCGAGCTCGTTTGGACCCACGTTATCGCGGACGTGCTCATCGCGCTGGCCTATTTCTCGATTCCATTGGCGTTGATCACGTTCGCGCGGCGTCGTCGCGATGTCAGCTTTGGCTGGATGATCTGGCTGTTCGCGTTGTTCATTCTGGCATGCGGAACGTCGCACCTGATGCAGGTCTGGAACCTGTGGCACGGCGATTACGGGGTCGAGGCGATCGTGAAGGCGATTACGGCAGCGGCTTCGGTGCCGACCGCGATCCTGCTCTGGCGGTTGATTCCACAGGCTTTGGCGCTGCCGTCCCCAAACCAGCTTCAGGCCGCCAATCAGGCACTGGCGGCGCTTGTCGCCGAACGCGATTCGGCGCTTGCGAGCCTGCAGGCGGAGATCGCGCAGCGCGAGCGCGCTGAGGAAGCGCTGGTCCAGGCGCGCAAGATCGACGCGATCGGGCAGCTGACCGGCGGCATCGCCCATGATTTCAACAATCTGCTCCAGGCGGTGGCGGGCAATCTCGACCTGATGCTGCGCCGTCCGGACGATCCCGCGCGCGTGACCCGCTGGGCAGAGAACGCGCTCAAGGGAGTCGATCGCGGCAAGAAGCTGGCCGGGCAGCTGCTGGCGTTCTCACGCGTCCAGCGGCTCGAGCTGCGACCGGTCGACGTCAATGCGCTGCTGAAGGGCATGGCCGATCTGATCCGCGGCAGCATCGGTGCGCAGATCGCGTTCGACATGGCGCTTGATTCCGCCACGGGCATCGTCGAAGCCGACAAGGTACAGCTCGAACTCGCGATCCTGAACCTTGCGATCAATGCGCGAGACGCGATGCCCGGGGTCGGACGGCTCGCCATTTCGACGCACCAGGTGACGATTAAGGGCAATCCCGAACTGCGCGACGGTCGTTACCTCGAAATTGCAGTGCGCGACAGCGGTTCCGGGATGACCGAGGATGTCGCGCGCCGTGCCTTCGAGCCTTTTTTCACGACCAAGGATGTAGGGCAAGGCACCGGGCTTGGGCTCAGCATGGCGTTTGGCGTCGCGCGGCAGTCGGGCGGGACGCTGCGGCTCGACACCGCGCCCGGTGCCGGTACGACGGTGACGATCGTCCTGCCGCTGATCGCGGTGGGTGAGATCAAGGCCAGTGAAACGGTGGCCGACAAATCATTCGCGCCGCTTCCGCTTCCGACACCGAACGGCAAGCGCGTGCTGGTGATAGACGATGACGAAGATGTGCGCAGCACGATCGTGGGGGCGCTGGAGATGCTCGGCTACGCTCCGGCCGATTTTGCCGATGGCATGAGCGGTCTCGCCGCTCTGTCGTCGGTCGACCCTGCTTTTGCGGTAATCGACTATGCGATGCCGGTGCAGAACGGCGCGGAAGTGGCGCAGGCGCTCCGCCAGGCGGTTCCCGATCTGCCGATCATCTTTGCCAGCGGCTATGCCGACAGTGCCGCGCTCGACGCCGTGGCCGACACAAACACCCGGATCGTGCGCAAACCGTTCCGGACTGCCGAGCTGGCGCGCGTGATCGCGGCGCTGACCGGCGGCGATGGCGACGACCGTCGAAACGACAAGTAGATTTGTCGGACGCTCTGGCTTAGAAAGCTCGCGGTGCCGTCGATTCATGCCCTTGCGAACCCAGCGCGTTTTCTGAAGATCGCGCGCCCGCTTACTCCGGCGCTGTTCTGGCCAGGCGTCTTGCTGATCGCTTATGGCGCCTGGGGCGCGTTGACCCAGATTCCGCCCGACTATCTGCAGGGGGAGACGGTCAGGATTCTCCATATCCATGTCCCGACCGCGTGGCTCGGCATGGCGGGATGGAGCGGTATCGCGATCTCGAGCCTCGTCTTCTTGATCTGGCGCCATCCCCTTGCGATGGCCGCCGCGCGGGCATGCGCCTTGCCCGGCGCGATGTTCGCCGCGCTGTGTCTGATCACCGGGTCGATCTGGGGTCGGCCGACCTGGGGGACGTGGTGGGAATGGGACGGGCGGCTGACGTCGATGTTGCTGCTGCTCTTCGTCTATCTGGGCTTCATGGCGCTGGCCCGCGCGGATCAGGACCGTGGCGGTGACGGCCGCATTCCGGCGCTCTACGGCATTGCCGGATCGATCCTGTTGCCGATCATCCGCTATTCGGTGGTCTGGTGGAATACGCTGCATCAGGGGCAGAGCATCGGGGTGACGAAGTCGACGATCGATGCGTCGATCATCTGGCCGCTATGGTTTACCTTGAGCGGTTTCACGCTGTTTTTCGCCGCTATCGTGCTGATGCGGATGCGCGCGGAACTCGCGAATACCAAGGCGGAGGCGCGCCTGCGCCGGATGGCGGCGCAATGAACCCCTGGCCCTTCGTCACCGCTGCCTATGCGGTCACCCTGATTGCGGCTACAGCGATCGCGCTATGGAGCTGGCGGGCAATGCAGCGCGCGGAAAGGCGGGGCAAGTGAAGGCGAAGCACCAGCGGCTGTATCTCGCGCTGCTTGGTGTCGCGGCGATCGCGGGCGCTAGCGGGCTCGCGCTCTCGGCTCTGAAGGATCAAGCTGCGTTCTTCTACGCGCCCGGCGATATTGCCAAGCAAGGGCTGCCGCTTGGACGTGCGGTGCGGCTGGGCGGGATGGTCGAGGGTGGCTCGATCCGCAAGCTCGCCGATGGCGTCACCATCAACTTCCTCGTGACCGATGGCAAGGCGACCGTGCCGGTCCGCTTCAAGGGCATCACCCCCGACCTGTTCAAGGAACGGTCGGGCGTTGTCGCCGAAGGGCAATTCCAGCCGGACGGCAGCTTCGTCGCGAGCAACCTGCTCGCCAAGCATGACGAGAAATATATGCCTCCCGAGATGGCGGGCAAGATGGCCGAGCCGAAATCGCCCAAACGGTGAGTAGGGCCCGATGATCGCCGAAGCGGGGCTCGCCGCTCTCTGGATCGCGGCTGCACTCGCCGCGCTGCAATTCGTGCTGGCGGCTATCGGCATTGCCCGCGGCGATCCCGATGTGCTGGGCGGCGTCCGGCCGGTCGCGGTCGTGCAGGGCGTGATCGTCGCGCTCGCGCTCGCGTTGCTGATCTGGGCGTTCGTCGACACCGATTTGTCGGTGCGGCTGGTCGCCGACAACAGCCATTCGGCCAAACCGCTGATCTACAAGATCGCCGGCGCCTGGGGGAACCATGAAGGCTCGATGCTGCTATGGGTCACGATCCTCGGGCTGGCGGGCGGGGCGGTGGCGTTGCTGGAACGCCAGCTTGCCGAGAAGACCCTCGTCGCGACGCTGGGCAGTCAGGCACTGATCGCGCTCGGCTTCTACGCTTTTCTGCTGTTCGCCTCGAACCCGTTCGCGCGCGTAGTGAAGCCGGAGGCCGATGGTGCCGGCCTGAATCCGTTGTTGCAGGATCCCGGGCTCGCCTTCCACCCGCCGACGCTCTACATCGGCTATGTCGGCATTTCGGTCGCGTTCTCGTTCGCGGTCGGGGCGATGGTGATGCGCGACGTGGGGCCGGCCTTTGCGCGCGCGATGCGGCCCTGGGTGCTCGGCGCGTGGATTTTCCTGACGCTCGGTATCACGGCGGGCAGCTATTGGGCCTATTACGAGCTCGGCTGGGGCGGCTGGTGGTTCTGGGACCCGGTTGAAAATGCCTCGCTGATGCCGTGGCTCGCGGCGACGGCGCTGTTGCATTCGGTGACCGTGCTCGCGACGCGCGACGGGCTGCGCGCCTGGACGATCATGCTCGCGGTGGTCGCCTTTTCGATGTCGATGGTCGGCACGTTCCTGGTGCGGTCGGGCATCCTGACGAGCGTGCATGCCTTTGCCGTCGATCCAGAGCGAGGCGCGTTTATTTTGGCCCTGCTTGCGCTTTACATTGGCGGTGCGCTGCTGCTGTTTGCCACGCGCGTGTCGACGATCCGGGAAGGACAGGGGTTCGAATTCGTCAGCCGCGAAGGTGCTCTCGTCGCGAACAACCTGCTCCTGTCGGTGATTCTGGGCGTGGTGCTGATCGGCACGCTTTATCCGATCTTTGCCGCCGGGGTTTTCGGTCTGCAGGTGTCGATCGGACCGCCCTTTTTCAACAAGGCGGCGGGGCCGGTCGCGCTTTTGCTCGTTGCGGTCATGGCGGCGGGGCCGCTCATGCGCTGGCGCCGCGATGACGGCAGCGCGGTGCTGCAGCGACTGTTCGTGCCGATCGTTGCGACCGGCATGGCGGCAGCGGCGCTCGTCGTATTCGCGATCGATGCCGGCGTTCTGCCGATCCTGGGACTTGCGCTGGCGCTCGGCCTGGCGATCGCCAGCGTCGCGCCGCTGTGGAAGCGCAATCTGCGCCGCACCCCGCTATTCACCTATGGCATGGTGCTGTCGCACCTCGGGATTGCGGTCAGCCTGGCCGGGATGGCGAGCGAAAGCGCCTTCACCGAGCAAACGCTCGTCGCCGCGCGGATCGGCGAGCCGTACCGCATCGGACCATATAGCGTGACGATCGCGAAGATCCGGCCCGTGCTCGGCCCCAACTGGTCCGCACTCGAGGCGGAATTGCGGGTCGAGCGGGGTGGATCGCGCATCGTCCTGACGCCGCAGTCGCGCTTTTTCGCCAATCCGGCGACCACAACCAACGAATCGTCGATCGCGACCGTGTTCGACGGACAGCTCTACACCGTTCTCGGCCAGCAGGACGATGAGGGTCGCTGGCAGCTTCGATTGTGGTGGAAGCCGTTCGTCACGCTGATCTGGGCAGGCGGGGCGATGGTCGCGATCGGCGGGCTGCTCGCGTTGATCGGGCGCCTGCTCCGCGAGCGGCGCACGGCGGCTCGGCGGCAGGAGGGTTTTGCGTGAAGCTGTGGCTGCCACTGCTGGGTTTTTTGGCACTGGTTATCGTTGCCATCTGGGGACTTGCGCGGCCTGCCGACCGGACGATCCGGTCCGGCATGGTCGGGCGCGACCTGCCCGCATTCACGCTCGCGCCGATCGTCCCCGGCAAGCCCGGCTTGTCGAACAAGGCGTTCGGCGACGGCAAACCCCGCCTGCTCAATGTCTTCGCCAGCTGGTGCGGGCCTTGTGCTGCGGAGGCGCCGAAGCTCACGCGCCTGAAGGCGCTCGGCGCCACGATCGAGGCGGTGGCGATCCGCGACAGGCCTGACGATGTCCGCGATTTCCTGACCCGCTACGGCGATCCTTTCGCGGCGATCGGCAGCGATCCCGAAAGCGAAGTGCAGCTGGCGCTGGGCTCCTCCGGCGTCCCGGAGACGTTCGTCATCGACGGCAAAGGGCGGATCGCCTTCCAGCATGTCGGCGAGATCCGGGACGAGAACGTCCCGGAAATCATGGCGGCGCTGGAGAAAGCGAAATGAAGCGCGCAGCGCTCGTCCTGCCAATTCTGCTTGTGCTGCCGGCGCCGGCGATCGCCGATTCGTCGCTGCCGCCCGCGAAGCTTGCCTATACGCAGCTGCCCGACCCGAAGCAGGAAGCCGCCGCGCAAAAGCTGATGCTGACGTTGCGCTGCCTCGTTTGTCAGGGGCAGTCGATTGCCGACAGCGACGCCGAAATGGCGGGCGATATGCGGGCACTGGTGCGTCGCCGGATCGCAGCAGGTGAAACGCCGCAGGCCGTGCGCGACTGGCTGATCGCGCGCTACGGCGATTATGTAACCTATGATCCGCCGCTCTCGGCGGCGACACTGCCGCTGTGGATCGCGCCGATTGCGTTGATCGCGTTCGGGCTGTGGCTTGCGCGCGGCAGCTTCAAGCGGAAGCCGCGCTGATGGGTTGGGTCGCGCTTGCCATGGTCGCCGTGCTTGCCGCCGGGCTGATGTTGATCCTGCGCGTGCCGCGGCTGTTGTGGACGATTGCGGCGGCTGCTCTGATGCTGGGCTGTGCGGGCTATGCGATCCAGGGGAGTCCCAACCTGCCCTCTGCCGCGCCGAGGCCACAGGTGAAATCGATCGAGACCGCACCCGAGCTGATCGCGCTCCGGACCCAGATGTGGGGCGGGTTCACGGTCGAATCGCAATATGAGGTTGCCTTCGACGCGCTGATGCGGAGCGGCGCGGCGGCGAGCGCGGTCAAGCTCGCGATCGCCGGCGTGACCAAATATCCCGATAGTGCCGAGCTGTGGACCGATCTTGGCAGCGCGCTCGTGACGCACGACGGCAGCATGTCGCCGTCCGCGCGTTTCGCCTTCGACCGTGCTGTCGCGCTGGCGCCGCAGCATCCCGCGCCGCGCTTTTTCAGGGGGCTCGGGCATATCCAGAGCGGCCGGCTAGACGATGGGCGGGCTGATTGGCTGAAGGCGCTCGAACTGACGCCCGCAAACGCGCCCTATCGCGCCGGGATCGTCGAGCGGATCGCCGTGCTCGACCAGTTCATCGCGATGGCGGCGCAGGCGCGTGCCGAACAGCAGTGACGGACAAGCCGAAGCCGTTTGCCCGCTCAGCGGCGTGATCCGAACGGGCCGTTCAGCTTCACGATCGTCCAGTTGAGGAACGCTGCAAAACTGACCCAGGCAAGGTAGGGCCAGATCAGCAAGCTGGCGAGCGGCGAGATCGGCCAAAGCATAACGACCATCGCGACGAGCGACGCCCACAGGAAAAACACCTCGACCAGCGCCCAGTCGGGTCGCCGGAGCTTGAAGAAGAGCGGGCTCCATTTGAAATGGCAGATGGCGTTGCTGGCGAACAGGATGATGACGGTCGCGCGCTGCGTATCGGTAGCGGCCGCGTTCCAGGCGGTGACGCCCGACCATGCCGCAAGTCCCAGAATGATTGTCCAGGCCGGGCCAAACGCCCAGTTCGGCGGCTGCCACGGCGGTTTGCGAAGATTGTGATACCAGGCGTCGATCGGGGTCATCAGCCCGCCGACGATGCCGAGAAACAGGGCGACGCCAACGGCGATGATGATCGGGGTCATGTCACTGTCCATCTTGCCGTGTGTCCAGTGCGTGTTACACGCTCTGCATGCGCGTGTCTTACCCGTTTTCCGCAATCGTCGGCCAGGACGAGATGAAGCTCGCCCTGCTGATCGCCGCCGTCGATCCGCGCATCGGCGGGGTGATGGTGTTCGGCGATCGCGGGACAGGCAAGTCGACGGCGGTTCGAGCACTTGCCGGGCTGTTGCCGGCGATGCCGGTCGTGCCCGGTTGCCGCTATCACTGCGCCCCCGGTGAGGCGAATTGCCCCGCGCCGGAACTCCATCAGCGCGGCAAGGCGACCGCGCCGGTGCCTTTTGTCGACCTCCCGCTCGGCGCGACCGAGGACCGGGTGGTCGGTGCGCTCGACCTCGAACGCGCGCTCGGCGCGGGCGAGAAGGCGTTCGAGCCGGGGCTGCTTGCGCGGGCGCATCGCGGCTTCCTTTATATCGACGAGATCAACCTGCTCGAGGATCACATCGTCGATCTCCTGCTCGATGTCGCGGCTTCTGGCGAGAATGTCGTCGAGCGTGAGGGGCTGTCGGTCCGCCATGCCGCCCGCTTCGTGTTGGTCGGCAGCGGCAACCCCGAAGAGGGCGAATTGCGACCCCAACTGCTCGATCGGTTCGGTTTGTCGGTCGAAGTCAGGACGCCGCAGGAACTGAAGGCGCGCGTGGAAATCCTGCGCCGCTGCGATGCGTTCGAGCGCGACGCTGCGCTGTTTGCCGAAAGCTGGGGCAAGGCGGAACGCAAGACCCTGAAGCAGATTGCGAAGGGGAGGGACCTGTTGCCCGAGGTCGAGATTCCCGACGCGGTCCTGACGCGCGCATCCGAACTGTGCATCGCCGTCGGCGCGGACGGCCTGCGCGGCGAATTGACGCTGATGCGAAGCGCGCGCGCGCTGGCGGCGCTGGAGGGCGACCGCGCCGTCGGCATCGCTCATCTCAAGCGCGTCGCGCCGCTGGCGCTGCGCCACCGGCTCCGTCGGAACGTGCTCGACGACACCGGTTCGACCGCGCGGATCGAGCGCGCCGTGGCCGATCTTTTCGCGTGATCGCCAGCGGCGCGCCGGCCGATTCTCTCGCCGATGCGCTGCTCGCGCTGCAGCTGTGCGCGATCGATCCCGGGCTTGGCGGCGTGGTCGCCCGGGGCGGCATGGTCGGCGACGAACTGGTCATCGCACTTGGTGCGGCAATCGGGACGGGAGCGCCGATCAGGCGGCTGCCCGCACATATCGACGACGAGCGGCTTTTCGGCGGGCTCGATCTGGGGGCGACGCTTGGGGCCGGGCGTGTCGTCGCGCGCGAGGGATTGCTGGCCCAGGCTGATGGCGGGGCGATCATCGTTCCGATGGCCGAGCGATTGAGCGACGGGGTGGCGGCGGCGATCGCAGCCGCGCTCGATACCGGCGCCGTCGTCGCCGAACGCGAAGGGACCCGCTTGGAGGCCGCAGCGCGGTTCGTGGTGCTGGCGCTGGACGAGGGCGTGGAGGACGAACGGACGCCTGCCGCACTCGCCGATCGGCTTGCCTTCTGGATCGACCTGAGCGGCGCGAGGCCGTCCGCGCCGATGGTGCCGGTCGCGGTTCACGACGTCATGCGGTCGCCGCTTCCGGCCGCTGGCGACGACGCGCTCGACGCGCTGGTATCGATCGCGTTCGCGCTGGGGATCGAATCGATCCGGGCGCCGATCCTTGCCCTGCGCGCGGCGCGCGCGTCGGCGCGGCTGGCGGGTCGGGGAGATGTTGGCGAGGCCGATCTGGCGCTGGCCGCGCGGCTGGTACTCGGGCCACGCGCGACACGGCTGCCCCCATCGCCCGAAAGCGACGCGCCGCCACCACCCGAAGCGGACGGCGATCCGCCGCCGCCCGACAATGACCGCCAGGAAGACGGCAAGGTCGATCGGCCCCCGCTCGACGATATCCTGCTCCAGGCCGCGATCGCATCGCTGCCGCCCGATGTGCTCAAGCGGCTCGCGGCAGGGGCGCAGGCCCGCCGTGCATTGTCGGTGGGCAAGGGTGCGAGGCAGCGATCGCCGAGCCGGGGAAGGCCGGTCGGCGTGCGGGCCGGGGTGCCGCGCGGCGGGCTGCGGCTGAGCATCATCGACACGCTTCGTGCCGCCGCCCCTTGGCAGCGGGTGCGGGCTGCGCCGCCGGGGCTGATCAAGCTGACCCGCGACGACCTGCGCATCCGCCGCTTCGAATCGCGGGCCGAGGCGCTGACGATCTTCGCGGTCGACGCGTCGGGTTCAGCCGCACTCGCGCGCCTCGCCGAGGCGAAGGGCGCCGTCGAGCTGCTGCTTGCCGAAGCTTATGTGAAGCGCGCGCAGGTCGCGCTGATCGCCTTTCGCGGGACCGAGGCCGAGCTGCTGCTGCCGCCGACACGGTCCCTGGCACGCGCCAAAAAGGCGCTGGGCGGGTTGCCCGGCGGCGGCGGAACGCCGCTGGCTGCCGGACTCGCCGCTGCGCTCGACCTTGCTGAGGGCGCGGCGCGGCGCGGGCGCACACCCTATCTGGTGATCCTGACCGATGGGCGCGGCAATGTCGCGGCCGATGGCTCGACGGTCCGTGCCCAGGCAGACGCCGATGCCGAAGACGCTGCCCGGGCGATCGCGCAAGCCGGTATTCCCACGGTCTTCGTCGATACGTCGCCGCGCCCCCGGCCGGAGGGGGCCAGGCTCGCGGCGGTCATGCAGGCACGCTATCTCCCCCTGCCGAAGGCGGACGCGCGCACGATGCACGCGGCGGTGAGGGACGCGCATCATGCTTAGCGATCGGGCCGAATGGGACCGTGAAGGGCGTGACTGGCCCAATCGCGACGCAAGCCGGTTTCTGACTGTCGGTCGGCTGCGCTGGCATGTGCAGGTTGCCGGGGCGGGGCCGGTGATGCTGCTTCTGCACGGGACGGGAGCGGCAACGCACAGCTGGCGATCGGTGCTGCCGCTGCTGGCCACGCAATTCACGGTCGTGGCGCCGGATTTGCCCGGGCACGGCTTCACCACCGGTCGACCCACAGGCGGATTGGGCATGACGTCGATGGCGCGTGCCGTTGCGGAACTGCTCGACGCGCTTGGCCTTCAACCGGATCTGGTGGTGGGCCATTCTGCAGGGGCAGCGATCGCGGTGCGGATGGCCATCGATG
The DNA here is from genome assembly GCA_002863155.1 of Sphingomonadaceae bacterium. GTDB lineage: Bacteria > Pseudomonadota > Alphaproteobacteria > Sphingomonadales > Sphingomonadaceae > Sphingomonas. The sequence continues at coordinate 29,599 of PKED01000054.1, forward strand.
GACTTGCTCGCCCGAGCGGAATCGTCGGGCTCAACGCTGCGCTGATGCCGTTTCCCGGCGTCGCCGCAAAGCTGTTTCCGACACTTGCGCGCTTGCTGTTCGTCAATCCGTTCGCGCCGCACCTGTTCGCAGCCCTGGCGCGGCAGCAGGGCGAGGTCGACCGGTTCCTGAAGCGCAGCACCGGATCGTGGATCGATGCAGCGGGGGCGGACTTCTATCGGCGGCTGTTCGCCACGCCGGCGCATTGTGCGGGCGCCATCACGATGATGGCCGATTGGGATCTCGATGCGCTGTCGCGCGATCTACCCAAGCTCGGCGTGCCGCTGCTGCTCGTTCATGGCGAGGGCGACGCGATGATCCCGCAGACATCGGTGCAGAACGCAGCAGCGCTGGTGCCGCATGCCCGGCTGGAAACGATCGCCGGGCTCGGGCATCTGGCGCATGAGGAAGCACCCGATCGGATTGCCGGCCTGCTTACAGGCTTTACGCCTACGCCAGTCCTTCAGACGAGCTGACGCGGCATCCGGAACGGCAACATCGCTTGCACGACCGGGCTGCGGAAACGGTTGAGCGACAGGCTTTCGTGCACCGCAAGCGCTTGCTCACCAAACAACCGCGTCGACAGTTCGGACCGGGCGTAAAAAGGCGCATCGATCCAGGTTTTGCGTACAATCGGCGCAGCGCCGGCATCGGCGCGGGTCAAGCGTTTGATGCCCCATCGCGAGCTTGGCAGCGGGGCGGTGGGTGGCGGCACGACATCTTCCCAATTTCCCTGCCGGTCCATCTTCAGCGCCAGTTCGAAGCGCTTGCCGTTGCGGCGCGTGCCTTCGTACAAGACCGCGACGTCGTGCTTGAGGTGCGCGCGCGACCAGTGCCAGTCGACAAAGCCGTCCTCGAGCGATTCCTCGCCGAAATTCGAATCGAAATAGCCGTCGCCGCGCCACGCGGTACCCGGATGTGCCATCGCTACTTCCACGCGCGCGCGGGGGGCGATGGGGTGCCAGCGATGCTTGCCGGCCGGATGGAGGTGAAAGCCTGTGGTGCCGATCTGTTCGGGGCGCACGCACACGATCCCGCGAACCGGATAGCGGAGCGGCGCCGACGTCTCGTTCAGGTGGATGAACAGCGCGTTCCCGTCCCAGTGAAGGCCGCTCGGCCCAACCTCGAAACTCGTCGCGTTGCGGGCGACCATGCTGCGCGGCCGTTCGGTCATGGCCCATGCATTCGCGCGCGGGCCGTTGAGCGACACGTTTACCGAGCAGAAATTCTCGGGATCGTGGCGGCCGCTAAGCTTGTAATATGGGGAAAAGACGCTGCCGATAAAGGCGATGATCGTCAGCCCGTAGCGGCCGCAATCGCTGGTGGCGTCGACATACCACCAGGCATAGCCGCCGGGCGCGACCTCGACGTCGAACCGGGGGCCGATCGCGGGATAGCGCAGGCTGGCCGGCCGCACCGGCGCGCCCCGACCGGCGCGCGGTTCGACATGGTCGTCCGCGGGCGAGGCATTGGGCGGCAGCGCGCCGCCGATCCGGGCCAGCCCCGACCATAACGGACTCCAGTCGGGATCGAGCGTGCCGCGCGCCAGGGCGGGACTGGTGTTGGTCCGGAACGGCTCGGCAGTCGACATGCGCACTCTCCGATACATCGGATGCCGCCGCATACGGCATCGTTCCCCAGCGGGTGATTGACGGCATCCCGGCAACCGTCCAACTAATTGGACATATGAATCTGTTTCGATCAAGCGACAATCTGCGCGTCCGGTGGATCAACTGGCGCAACGGGATCGTCGGCAATCCCGCGTTTCACCGGTTTGCGGCCCGGTTTCCATTGACCCGCCCGATCGCCCGGCGGCGGGCGCGGGCCATTTTCGATCTGGTCGCGGGCTTCACCTTCTCCCAAATCCTGACGGCTTGCGTCGAACTCGGTCTGTTCGACAGGCTCGCAGCCGGGCCGGTCGCGCTCGAGTCGCTGGCGGCCGAATGGCGAATGCCGGTCGAGGCCGCGGATCGCCTGCTGCGCGCGGCTGCCGCGATCGGGATGACCGAGCCAATCGGCGACGGCAGATGGGCGCTCGGCGCGGACGGTGCGGCTCTGCGGGCCAATGGTGGCGTGGTCGAGATGATCGCGCATCACCGGCTGCTCTATGCCGACCTTGCCGATCCGGTTGCGTTGCTTCGGCGTGGCGGCGGGGGAGGGGAGCTGCAGCGCTTCTGGCACTATGCCGGGGAGTCGGGGCAAGGAAACGCGGAGGAGGTTGCCGCCTATTCGCGGCTGATGGCTGCCTCGCAGCCGCTGGTCGCGGCGGACGTCATCGATGCCTATGATTTTTCCCAGCACCGGCGGATGCTCGACATTGGCGGCGGAGAAGGGCGTTTCGTCCGGTCGGTCGCCGCCGCGGTCCCTGGGCTCGCGCTCGGGATGTTCGATCTGCCTGCGGTCGCGGCGCGCGCGGCGTCCGCCTTTGCTAACGAGGGGCTGGAGGGGCGGATCGCCACCCATGGCGGCGACTTTCTCGCCGGACCCATTCCTGCCGGTTATGATCTGATAACGCTGGTGCGAGTGCTGCACGACCATGACGACAGGCCCGCGGCACATTTGCTGCGCAACATTCGTGCAGCGTTGCCACCGGGCGGGCGACTCGTGATCGCCGAGCCGCTTGCGCAGACCAAAGGCGCCGAGACGATCGGCGACGCCTATTTCGGCCTCTATCTCTGGGCGATGGGATCGGGGAGGCCAAGGAGTGCGACGGCCATCCGCACCATGCTCGACTCGGCGGGTTTCCATCGTTCCTGGACCGTTACGACCGTGCTGCCGATCAATGTAAGCGTGATCGTCGCCGAAGCCTGAAAACGCGTCGTCCTAAAAAGTTGACAACCAATGCTGTCCAAGTAAGTTGACAGCTGCCGAAGTGGCTATGTTGCAGCTTCGCTTTTGGGGATCGGCGATGGATACGCTCGCGATCGTGCTGGAGGGACCGGAAAGCCTTTCGCTCCGCACGCTTGCGCTCAATCCGCTCGGCGATCACGACATCCTTGTCGAAATCGCGTGGAGCGGCATCAGCAGCGGCACCGAAAAGCTGCTCTGGACCGGCAAGATGCCCGCATTTCCCGGCATGGGGTATCCGCTGGTGCCCGGTTACGAATCGGTCGGTCGCGTGGTCGATGCCGGTGCGGAGGCGCGGGAGCGGATTGGTGAATGGGTCTTTGTTCCCGGCGCGAATTGCTATGTCGGCGCGCGCGGGCTGTTCGGCGGATCGGCTTCGCGCGTCGTGCTGCCGGCGGCACGCGCCCTGGTGGTTGAGGACGTGGACGCGGCGCCGCGCGACGACGTCTCCGCCTTGCCCTCGCTCTTCTCGTCCACCTTGACTTCATCCATCGCGATCGGCGTGATCTTCAGCTTGCCAGGGGAGTCCGTCGTGGGCGAGGGCTGGCACGAGGT
>PKED01000038.1 GCA_002863155.1 Sphingomonadaceae bacterium
GCGGTGCGATGTGCGGCCGGTGCGAGGGGAGGGGGTCTATCTCTATGGCGAGCGCGGGGAGCAGTATCTCGACTTCGCCGCCGGCATCGCGGTCAATGCGCTCGGCCACGGCCATCCCAAGCTCGTCAAGGCGATCGCGGATCAGGCCGCGACGCTGATGCACACCAGCAACCTCTACGGCAGTCCGCAGGGCGAGCATTTCGCGGCGCGACTGGTGGAGGCGAGCTTCGCCGACACGGTGTTCTTCACCAACTCGGGCACCGAAGCGGTCGAATGCGCGATCAAGACCGCGCGTCGCTATCATTACGCCAACGGCAATCCGCAGCGGCACACGCTGATCACCTTTAACAACGCCTTTCATGGCCGCACGATGGGCGCGATTTCGGCGACAAACCAGGCCAAGATGCGCGACGGGTTCGAACCGCTGCTGCCCGGTTTCGCCTATGCGCCGTTCAACGATCTCGACGCCGCGCTGGCGCTCGTCGATGAGAACACCGCCGGTTTCATGGTCGAGACGATCCAGGGCGAAGGCGGCGTATCGGCTGGCACCGAGCATTTCATCCAGGGCCTGCGCAAGGCGGCAGACGATCATGGCCTGCTGCTCGTGCTCGACGAAGTCCAGTGCGGCTATGGGCGCACCGGCAAGATGTGGGCCTATGAACATTACGGCATCACCCCCGACATCATGTCGGTTGCGAAGGGGATCGGCGGCGGCTTTCCGCTCGGCGCGTGCCTCGCGACCGAGGAAGCGGCGAAGGGCATGGTGTTCGGCACGCACGGATCGACCTATGGCGGCAATCCGCTGGCGATGGCGGCGGGCGAGGCGATCCTCGACGTAATCCTCGAACCCGGCTTTCTCGACCATGTGACGGCGATGGGGGAGCGGCTGCGTACAAGCCTCGAGCAGATGATCCCGAACCATGACTATATCTTCGAGAGCGTGCGCGGCCGCGGGTTGATGGCGGGAATCAAGCTGAAGGACACGGCCGTCAGCCGCGATTTCGTGGCGCATCTGCGCGATCATCACGGGCTGCTAACGGTGGCAGCAGGCGAGAATGTCGTGCGCATCCTGCCGCCGCTCGTAATCGAACAGAGCCATATCGACGAGTTCGTGCAGAAGATGAGCGAAGGCGCGCGCAGCTACGCGCCCGCGCTCGCCGCCTGATGCGGCATTTCCTCAACCTGTCGGACGCCGGTGCCGACGGGATCGCGGCGATGATCGCCGATGCGCTCGACCGCAAGGCGGCGCGGGCAGGCTGGCCTAAGGGCAAGCCCGACGCCGATGCGCCGCTCGCCGGTCGCGTGCTGGCGATGGTGTTCGAAAAGAACTCGACCCGCACCCGCGTGTCGTTCGACATGGCGATCCGGCAACTGGGCGGCACCAGCATCGTGCTCGACGGCGGCACCACGCAGCTGGGCCGCGGCGAGAGCGTGCACGACACCGCGCGCGTCCTGTCGGGCTATGTCGACGCGATCATGCTGCGCACCGACGATCACGCCAAGGTCGAGGAAATGGCGCGCCATGCGAGCGTCCCCGTCATCAACGGGCTCACCGACCTGTCGCACCCCTGCCAGATCATGGCCGATTTGCTGACGATCATCGACGCGGGGCATGCGCTGCCGGGGTTGAAGGTAGCCTGGCTCGGCGACGGCAACAACGTGCTCTATTCGATCGTCGAGGCGGCGGGGCTGATGCAGTTCGACGTCGTCGCTGCCTGCCCACAGGGGTTCCAGCCCGAGGAAGCGGCGCTCATGCGCGGCAATGGCCGCGCCCGCGTCGTCGCTGACCCGCGTGAGGCGGTCGAGGGTGCCGACATCGTCGTCACCGACACCTGGATCTCGATGGGTCAGGATCATGCCGATACCAAACTCGCGGCAATGATGCCCTATCAGGTCGATGTGGCGCTGATGGCGCGTGCCAAACCGGGTGCCAAGTTCCTTCACTGCCTGCCCGCGCACCGCGGTGAGGAAGTGACCGCCGATGTCATTGACGGCCCGCAGTCGCTGATCTGGGCCGAGGCCGAAAACCGCCTGCACGCGCAGAAATCGATCCTGCGCTGGTGCTTCGGCCAGATCGGCTGAGTTGCAGGGCGGCGATCGATACCTATCTACGGCGCGACTGACCATCGCGGTCGCCAAAAAAGCGCCGTGGCGTCACCGCGCGCCAAATCGCACAGCCCGAACGGACCGATAATGACTTCAGCTGCCACCAGTGATCTCGACCGCGCGCTCGGCTTCACGATCCCCGCCCAGCATGCGCGCGGGCGGATCGTCCGGCTTGGGCCGCTGATCGATACGATCCTTGCCGCGCATGACTATCCCGCGCCGATCGAGGCATTGCTCGGCGAAGCGCTGACGCTGACGGCGCTGGTCGGCTCGACGCTCAAGGACGCCGGCGGCCAGCTCACCATGCAGACCCAGACCCAGTCGGGCATCGTGCGGCTGATGGTGTGCGATTATCGCGGCGGCGAGCTGCGCGGCTATGTCCAGTATGACGCCGACCAGCTCGCGCAGGCGCCCGAAGATCCCAGCCTGTTCGCGTTGTTCGGGGGCGAGGCCTATCTCGCCATCACTTTCGATCAGGCGGCAACCGGCGAGCGTTATCAGGGGATCGTGCCGCTCGACGGGACGACCCTGGCCGAGGCCGCCGAGAGCTATTTCGCGCAGTCCGAACAGATCCCCACGCTGGTGCGCGCGGGCTTCAGGCGGCTGTCCGACGGGCGGCGCATCGCGGCCGGGCTGCTCCTCCAGCATCTGCCGGAAGGCGAGGAGGGGCGCGAGCGGCTCCACACTCGGCTCGACCATCCCGAATGGGAACGCGTCGCCTCGCTCGGCCGGACGATGGGCGCCGATGAGCTCGCCGATCCGTCGCTGTCGCTCGAAACGCTCGTCTGGCGGCTGTTCAACGAAGAGGAGGAAGTCCGCCTGCTCGCCGAACTGGCGCTGGTGCGCGGCTGCCGCTGCTCGCCGGACTATATCGCGCAGGTGCTCGCGAAATTCCCGGTCGAGGAACAGCGCGACATGGCAGATGCCGATGGTGTCATTACCGTCGACTGCGCTTTTTGTTCGACCAAGTTCCCGATCCGGGTCGCCGAGGCGGCTGGCTGACGCATTGCGCAACGGCACCCGACGTCCCAGATAAGCGACGGGGCGCCCGACAGCGGCGACGAGTCGCGTCGGGGCCGGGAGGGAATGGCCGATGTTTCTTGCAGGAGCGGTCCGTGTCGCGTTGACGACGGCATTGATCGGCAGCGCTTCGTTTGCTGGAACGACGCCCGCCAAGGGGCCGTTGCACGTCGTGGCGGCGATCGAACCCGGCCAGTGGGAACTGCGCGAGGAAGGCCGCGCTGGGGCCACGCGCCAGGTCTGCATCAACGATCCCGACATGCTCGTCCAGTTCCAGCACGGCCCCATGCACTGTTCGCGCTTCGTGGTCGACGATCAGCCGATGAGCGCGACCGTGACCTATGATTGCCAGGGCAATGGGCGCGGTCGCACGACGATCCGCGCGTCGACGCCGCGCGCGCTGTATCTGGAGACTCAGGGCATTGCGCGCGGTGCGCCGTTCGACATGCGTTTCGAGGGTCGCCGCACCGGCGCCTGTGCCGCATCCGCTCGTTAAGCCGTCGTTTATCCTGCTTTGCTATAGCGGTGCATGTGCCGCGTTGGGCACGCTTTTCTCCCTAGGCTTTGGCAAAGCCCCCCTGGGCCGTCCACGTTGGGCGGTCCTTCTTTTTGGGGCGCTGACGTGGCGCGAGGTTGCGGCCAGCAGCGATAGCGCCTAGCGGCGCTCCATCATGGATAGCGATAAGCCCAAGGCGGTCGTGCTGGTTTCGGGCGGCCTCGATTCGATGGTCGCGGCTGCGTGCGCGCGTGAGGCGGGATTTGCGCTGTTCGCGCTTTCGGTCGATTACAATCAGCGCCACCGGGTCGAACTCGCCGCGGCGCAGCGGGTGGCGGCGGCGCTCGGCGCCGCGCGTCACGTCATCCTGCCGCTCGACCTCTCGGCATTCGGTGGCTCGGCACTCACCGCCGATATCGAGGTGCCGAAGACCGGCGTCGCGCCCGGCATCCCGGTTACCTATGTACCCGCACGCAACACCATTTTCTTAAGCCTCGCGCTCGGCTGGGCAGAGGCGGCGGGCGCGCGCGACCTGTTCATCGGCGTCAACGCGCTCGATTATTCGGGCTATCCCGATTGCCGTCCCGAATTCATCGCCGCGTTCGAGGGGCTTGCCGAGCTGGCGACCAAGGCCGGCGTCGAGGGCGCGCCGTTCCGCATCCACGCCCCGCTCCAGCACATGAGCAAGGCCGATATCGTCCGCGAAGCGGCACGGCTTGGGCTCGACGCGGGCCTCAGCTGGTCCTGTTACGATCCGACGCCGGAGGGGCGCCATTGCGGGCTCTGCGACAGCTGTCGGTTGCGGCGGCGCGGCTTTGACGAGGCGAGCCTGCCCGACCCGACAGACTATGCGGCGCGGCCATGAGCTATGCCGTCAAGGAAATGTTCCTGACGCTCCAGGGCGAGGGCGTGCAGGCCGGGCGGCGCGCGATCTTCATCCGGTTCGCCGGTTGCAATCTGTGGAGCGGGCGCGAGGCTGATCGCGCACGGGCGATCTGCCGCTTTTGCGATACCGATTTCGTCGGCGTCGATGGCGATGGCGGCGGCAGATTCGCCGACGCAGGTGCACTTGCCGATGCGGCGGCCGCGCTGTGGGGGCAGGGGGCGGGCGCCTTTGCGGTGCTGACCGGGGGAGAGCCGATGCTTCAGGTCGACGATGCGCTGGTGGCTGCGCTGCATGGCCGTGGCTTCACGATCGCGATCGAGACCAACGGGACGATTCCCGTCCACCCGGACATCGATTGGGTCTGCGTGAGCCCGAAAGCCGGGAGCGATGTGGTCCAGCGGCACGGCGACGAGCTGAAGCTCGTCTGGCCGCAGCCGGGGCATGATATCGACGCGATCGAACGCTGGGATTTCGACCATTGGCTCGTCCAGCCGATGGACGATGCGAGCGCGGCCGACAATGTCCGCGCGGCGATCGACCTGGTTCTCGCCCGACCGCATTGGCGGCTGTCGCTGCAGACGCACAAGCTGCTCGGCCTGCGCTGACTGACGCGCCGCTCGCCGGGGGCGTGCGGTTCAGATCGGACCGCAGACCCGTGCGTTATAGTAATTCTGCTTGGTCCAGCAGGCCGGATCGAAGCGCGGGATGCGGACCTGGCTCATGTCGAGCCCGAGCCGGCCGCCAAAGGCCTGTTCGCCCAGCAACCGCATGCCGTTGCGCATTTCGCGCAGCCGGTTCTCGGCGACGACATACAGCTTGCCGCGCGGCGCTACGATCGCGTCATGGGCGATGTCGGCGGCGGTCTGGCAGAACAGATATTGCGACCCGACATTCGAAAACATCGAGTAGAGCCGCGTGCCATATTGATCGAGGCCGACCGTGCCCTTCTTGGTCTTCGACGTGCGCGCGAAATATTTGTTGAGCGTGTCGAGCGACATTTTCAGCTCAGCCTGATGGTCGATCAGCACCGCATTATATTTCTGGACGCTCATCAGCGTCGGCTCGAACTGGCAGCGCAGCGCGGCGATGTTGAGCGCGGCGCGCAGCGACCATACCAGCCCCGCGCGGTGTTCGACCGGCGTCGCGTCGGGCAGCGCAAGCGTCACGCCGGGCTCGTTGACCGTCACGGGCGCGCCCTTCAGGTCCGGATTCTTGAAAAAGAACTGGGCCGAGGCCGGTGTCGCGGAAAGCGCGGACGCGATTGCGAGCAGCCCGCACAGGAAACGCAGCACCTTGTTCGTCACTTCAAAACCCCAATTACCGGACCGGGCGCACTTGTCGCGCAGCAGCGCCCGCTTTTCAACCGTCTGTCGTTCCCGACGCAACCTGCCGACGGGGCGGATCGACTCGATCCGGCGATAAAAAAGGCCGCCCGGTCGCCCGGACGGCCTTTTTCCGATTACGAGCCTCGCTCATCGAGCGAGGCGACGCCGATCAGAAGCTTACTTCTTTTCGGTCGCCATCGCGTCGTTCGACGCCATCGCGTCGGTCGCCATCGCGTCGTTCGACGACATCATCGCGTCGTTCGAAGCCATCGCACCGTCGGTGGCGGTCATGTTGTCCGTCGCCATCGCGTCGGTTTCGTTGGTCATGGCTTCGGTGGCCATCGCGTCGTTGGTGGTGGTCGTCGTCTCGGTCTTGGCGCAGGCCGACACCAGCAGCGCAGCGCTGGCGATCATCGAACCGGTCACGACCTTGGAAATGAGTGCACGCATTTGAAGCTCCCTAGATAATGGTTTTGGTTGGCTTGACCGCCTTTAATCCCCAAACCGCAGTGGACATTAGTCGGATATCGCTTCGCCCTCAAGCCTCGTTTTCGATAGGCAAAGAAAGCCTATCGAGAAAACGCCCGAGTCTCGACGCGAGCGCTGTGTCGAATGCCGCGAAATCGGCCCCTTTGCCAAGTGTTTTTATGCTTGTGACCGCGAAATCGCCGAGGCCGCATGGCACGATGCCACCAAAATCAGCGAGTTCGGGCGCGATGTTGATCGAAAATCCGTGCATCGTCACCCAGCGCCGGACGCGCACGCCGATCGCCCCGATCTTGGCTTCGGTCCCGCCCAGCGACGTCCAGATGCCGACGCGACCGGCCACCGCATAGGTCGGAATGTCGAGCGCCTCGAGCGTTTCGATCAGCCAGTTTTCCAACGATCCGATGAAGTTACGGATGTCGCGCCCGCGTCGGTTGAGGTCGAGCACCAGATAGCCGACGCGCTGGCCGGGGCCGTGATAAGTGTAGCGCCCGCCGCGCCCGCTCGCGAACACGGGAAAGCGGGGATCGATCAGTTCGGCCGGATCGGCGCTTGTCCCGGCGGTGTAGATCGGCGGATGTTCGAGCAGCCAGATCAGCTCGCGCGCGCGTCCGGCCGCGACCGCCGCTGCGCGCGCCTCCATCGTCGCAAGCGCGTCCGGATAAGGTACCAAAGCGGGACTGATGCGCCATTCGATATCGTCGGGCGGGCGGTTCATGGCGCTCCAGATGCGGCTGTCGGGTCGACAGTGCAAGGGCGCAGGCGCCCGCCTGCGAGAGGATTGGCAACCGCGCGCCGCTTGGTCTAAGCGCTGACAAGGTTGGCAAACAGGGATGTGGCGGTGGCGAAGGTGAATATCAGCGCGGTCTGGGATCGCGCGACCGAGTTTCTGGGGGACAATATCGGACGGCTGCTGCCGGTCGTCGTGCCGTTCATCTACCTGCCGCAGCTCGTCCAGCTCATCCTGCAGCCCTTGTCGAAGGTGCCGAGCATGGCGTGGATCGCGCAGCTCGTCGGGTTCGTGATGATCCTGATCGCGCTATGGGGCCAGTTGCAGGTGCTCGCGCTCGCGATCGATCCTGCGCGCGGGGTCGCTGAGGCGCGGAGCAATGCCACCGCACGGATCGCGGTGGTGATCGGGCTGACGCTGCTGCTGTTCGCAGCGCTGCTGATTCTCGCAGCGCCGATCCCCGGCGCGCTCGTCTATGCCGGCTTCGATTTCAATGCGGCGATGCAGGCAAGTGCGGCCGGAACGCCGATCGCCCCGCCGCCGGGCATGACAGCGGGTATCGCGCTGTTCATCCTGATCTACGCTGCGATCCTGTTTTTCATCGCGATCTGGGCAAGCGCGCGGCTGCTGCTCGTCAACGCCGTCGTGCTGGCGGAACGGCTAGGGTTCGGCGCGCTGGGGCGCAGCGTCGCGCTGACGCGCGGCAGCACGTTCGCGCTGATCGGGGTGATGGTCCTCTACCTCGTCGTCAGCTCGGTCGCGACGCTGGCGGCGCAGAGCGTGCTCGGCGCGGTGCTCGGCCTGCTGATCGGCGGGACGGAGCCGATCACGCTTGCGACCGTGCTGACCGGCATTGTCGTCGCCGCGGTGGCGACGGCCTTTCTGCTGTTGTTCAACGCCTTTACCGGCAAATTCTATGTGGCGGTGCGCGCGCGAGAAGCAGCCGGCAGCGCATGAGCATGGATCTGGGCGGCACCGCTGCCGATGCCTGGGCGATGTGGCGGCGCGACCGCGCGGTGCTGGTGCCACTTGCGGGCCTGCTCCTGTTCGCGCCGACGCTGGCGCTGCTGCTGTTCGTCGCGCCCGCCCCGGTCCCGCCGGGCGCGGGCCGCACCGACAGCGAGATGGCGCTGTTCATCATGAACTATCGTGCCTGGATCGGCGCCAATGGCGGTTTCCTGATCATCGCCGGCATGATCTCCGCGCTCGGGGGACTGGGCGTGACCACGTTCTACCTCGATCGGACAAGCGCGACGGTCGGCGACGCCTTGGCCCGCGCCGTCATGCTTCTCCCGCGCTACCTGCTGGCGTCCGCGCTCGTGCTGGTGCCCGCGTTCATCGGGTTGCTGATGCTCGTGGTGCCGGGGCTGTACGTGCTCGGCCGCACGTTGCTGGTCGGGCCGGTGCTGGTCGCCGAGCAGCCGATATCGGCCGTCGGTGCGGTCGGCCGCGCGCTCGCGCTCAGCCATCGTCGCGGGCTGGTGTTCGCCGGCATCGTCACGATCGCCTTTGTCGGCCAGCAGATGCTGCCGCTACCGCTGCTCGCGATCGACGAGGCGTTGCACCGCATGAATGCCGCCAATCCGCTGGTGATCGCGGTGGTCGATGCCGGAGCGGCGGCGCTGACGACGGCGGTCGCGCTCGGGCTGCTGCTGTTCCGGATCTCACTCTACCGGCGCCTGGCCTAGAGCAAGGGCATCTGCGGCGCGGCGTCGCGCGGCAGCAAGCCCGTCAGGCGCGGATCGGGAAAGGTCTCGATCGTCCGCTTGACGGCCTCGAAACCCTGTGCGCGGTAAAAGTTCAGCGCGGATGGATGATCGAGCGTGCAGGTATTGACCCGCACAAGAGCGACCCCCGGTCGCCACATCATCGCCAGCGCAAGGCTCATCAGCCAGCGGCCATGGCCCTTGCCGGCAAGGTCGGGCACGAGGCCGAAATAATCGAGCGAGCACCAATCGGGCGCGGGGTGGGTGAATTCGAGCAGCCCGACCTCGATTCCGGCGCGGTCGATCACGGCATGGACCTGCGTCTCGGGCCGGTCGATCAGCGCCGCGAGCGCCGCATCGTCGATCGCGAGCCGCGAATACCACAACCACGGCGCCCCGACCCGGGCGAAGAGCGCGCGGTACTTGGCCGGTTCCGGTCGCACCCAGCGCACCAGGCGGAGCGGACTGTCGGGCAGCGGCCGGGCGGGTGGCCGCGCGCGCATCTCCAGCGTCGTGACGATCGTCGCCAGCTCTCCGCGCGCAACCGCGTGCAGGGCCACGCCGTCAGCTCCAGGTCGCGCGCGGCGGCAGGCTCATCAGGATCGCGTCGATATTGCCGCCGGTCTTCAGCCCGAACAGCGTACCGCGATCGTAAACGAGGTTGAATTCGGCATAACGGCCGCGCCATTCGAGCATCCGCGCTTCGTCCTCCGGCGTGAAGGCGTCGTTCATCCGCCGTCGCACGATCCGCGCATAGCTGCTCAGGAACTGGCGGCCGATATCCTGAATGAAGGCCAGATTGGCGACGAAATCGCCCTCCAGATGGTCGCAGAAGATGCCGCCGACGCCGCGATGGACCTTGCGGTGGGGAATGTAGAAATAATCGTCCGCCCATTTGCTGTAGCGGTCATGATAATCGGCGCCGTGCGGGTCGCACGCGGCCTTCATCGCAGCGTGGAAATCGGCGGTATCCTCGTCATTGGGGATCGGCGGATTGAGATCGGCGCCGCCGCCGAACCAGCGCTTGGTAGTGACCAGGAAGCGCGTGTTCATATGGACCGCAGGCACCTTCGGATTGGCCATATGCGCGACCAGGCTGATGCCGGTTGCGAAAAAGCGGGGATCGTCGGCGGCGCCGTTGATCGTCTTGGCAAAATCGCCCTCGAACGTGCCGCCAACGGTGGAGACGTTGACGCCGACCTTTTCGAAGACGCGCCCCTTCATCACCCCGCGAACGCCGCCGCCGCCGGGGGCGCCCGACGGGTCGATGCGGTCCCAGGGCGTGTAAGCGAAGGTTGCGTCGGAGCCGCCCTCGCGCTCGATCGCCTCGAACTCGGCGCAGATCAGGTCACGCAGATGCTCGAACCAGGTCCGCGCCGTCTGCTGTTCGGTGTCGAGTTCCATCATCCCCCCATCTTATCGGGCCTCGCCCGGCCATCCTTTGATCTGGCGCAAAGCCTCACCGGTGGCGATCGCCGCTGCGACCGCGACATTCAACGATCGCCGCCCCGGCACAAGCGGAATTGTGACCGCCAGATCGGCGCGGGCATGGACATGATCGGGCACGCCGCGCGATTCCGCGCCGAACAGCAGCACGTCACCCGGGGCGAAGCGCGCTGCATCGAGGCGGACCGCACCGCGCGTCGTCAGCAGGACGATCCGCCCCGCGACCGTGCGCTCGAACGCTGCCCAATCGACATGGCGCGCTACCTGAGCATCGGCGAGATAGTCCATGCCGGCGCGCGCGAGCTTGCGGTCGCTCCACGCGAAACCCATCGGCTCGATCAGGTCGACCGCGATGTCGAGACAGGCCGCCAGCCGCAGGATCGTGCCGACATTTCCGGCAATGTCGGGTTCGTGCATCGCAATACGGATCGTGGGGCGGATCATCGGGCGGACCGTGGGGCGGAGCGGCGGGGGCTCGTCATGCGCTAGGGCTTAAGTCCATATGGCTCGACATTGGGCAAAATGCTGTTGGCAAATGGCATGCGCTGTGTCTATCAGGCCGCCGAACCTGCCGGTCCCCCGGCGGGCCATCCGGCTGTCAAGCAGCGCGACCAGCATGTTACGGCCATGGGGCGTTCGGCATCGAGTTTCGGCGTTAGGGTTTCTGCACAAGGTTTCGGCAAGGGCAAGTGAATGGCAAGCGTTGATCACACCGCATCGACCGGCAATGATGCTGCTCCCTTCGGGGAAGAGGACAGCTATCGCCGCCGCGACTTTCTGAGCATCGCGGCGGTGGCATTTGGCGGGGTCGGCGTTGCGGGCGTGCTGGTGCCGCTGGTCAGCCAGATGGCGCCGTCGGCCGACGTGCTGGCCGAATCCACGACCGAAATCGACCTGAGCGCGATCGCGCCCGGACAGGCGATCAAATCGACCTTCCGCAAACAGCCGCTGTTCGTGCGCAACCTGACGCCCGCCGAAATCGCCGAGGCGAACAAGGTCCCGGTCGGCTCGCTGCGCGATCCCGAAACGCTCGCGCAGCGGACCAAGGAAGGCAAGGCCAACTGGCTGATCACGCTCGGCGTGTGCACCCATCTTGGCTGCGTGCCGCTTGGCGCGGGCGAGGGCGAGGTCAAGGGCGAATATGGCGGCTATTTCTGCCCGTGCCACGGTTCGGTCTACGATACCGCCGCGCGCATCCGCAAAGGCCCGGCACCCAAGAATCTCGAGGTACCGGATTACAAGTTCACATCAGACACTGTCGTTGTCGTCGGTTGAGGTCAGCATCATGAGCTTCCCCTGGGCAAAGCATTACGAGCCGAAGGCGCCACTGATGAAGTGGGTCGACGAACGGCTGCCGTTGCCGCGGTTCGTCTACAACGCGGTCGGTGCGGGCTATCCGGTGCCACGCAACCTCAACTATTTCTGGAATTTCGGCGTGCTCGCCGGCGTGGCGCTGATGTGCCAGATCGTGACCGGCATCGTGCTGGCGATGCATTATGCCGCGAACGGCGCGATCGCGTTCGATTCGGTCGAACACATCATGCGCGACGTCAATTTCGGCTGGCTGATCCGCTATGCCCACGCGAACGGCGCGTCGATGTTCCTGCTGGTCGTCTACATCCATATCGGCCGCGGCCTTTACTACGGGTCGTACAAGGCGCCGCGCGAGATGATCTGGCTGCTCGGGGTCGTCATCTTCCTGTTGATGATGGCGACCGCGTTCATGGGCTATGTGCTTCCCTGGGGGCAGATGAGCTTCTGGGGCGCGCAGGTGATCACCGGCTTCTTCTCGGCGATACCCGTGGTCGGCGATGCCGTCCGGGTCTGGCTGCTCGGCGGCTATGCTCCTGACAATGCGGCGCTGAACCGCTTCTTCTCGCTCCATTATCTGCTGCCGTTCGTGACGCTTGGGGTGATCGTGCTGCACGTCTGGGCGCTGCACATTCCGGGGTCGAACAACCCGACCGGCGTCGAGGTGAAGGGCGAGCAGGATACGGTCCCGTTCCACCCCTATTACACCGCGAAGGACGGGTTCGGGATCGGCGTGTTCATGCTGGTCTATTGCGCGTTCATCTTCTTCATGCCGAACGCGCTCGGCCATCCCGACAATTACATCCCGGCGAACCCGCTCTCGACGCCGGCGCACATCGTGCCCGAATGGTATTTCCTGCCGTTTTACGCGATCCTGAAGTCGTTCACCGCGGACTTCCTGTTCATCCCGGCCAAGCTGTGGGGCGTGCTCGCGATGTTCGGGTCGATCCTGCTGCTGTTCTTCCTGCCCTGGCTCGACACGTCGCCGGTGCGTTCGGCCAATTACCGGCCGCGCTACCGCATCTTCCTGATCGTGCTGCTCGTCGACGTGCTGGCGCTCGGCTATGTCGGCGGCGCCGAGCCGACCGCGCGGAACGTGATCATCGGGCAGATCGCGTCCATCTATTATTTCGCCCATTTCCTGCTGATCCTGCCGATCGTCGCGGCGACGGAGCGTCCGCGCCCGCTGCCCAATTCGATCACCGAATCGGTGCTGGGCAAGCATGGCGGCGCGACCGCGGCATCGGGCATGCCCGGCAACGCGCTTCCGGCCGAATAAGGGGTATATCATGGTTCGCTTCATTGCCGGTCTGGTCGGCGTCGGGTTCATTGTAGCTCTGCTGGTGGCGCTGGTCGGCAGCGTGTCCGGCGTGATCAACGAGCCCGAGGTCGAAAGCGCCTCGGCGATCCTGCACAAGCATCCCAAGGAGCTCGAACTGACGAGCAACGGGATCATGGGGACGATCGACAACCGTGCGGCGCAGCGCGGCTTCCAGGTTTACAAGGAAGTCTGCGCGAACTGCCATTCGCTGAGCCGCGTCGCGTTCCGCGATCTGCGCAAGATCGGCTATACCGAGGCCGAAGTGAAGAAGATCGCCGCCGACTGGGGCACCAAGCAGCCGGTGCAGGATCCCAAGACCGGCGATCGCAGCGAACGGCCGAACACCCCGGCGGACAAGTTCCCAACCGTCTATTATCCCGGTCAGGGCAATCCGCCGGACCTGTCGCTGATCACCAAGGCGCGGCATGACGGCCCGGCCTATGTCTATTCGCTGCTGACCGGCTATGCCGAGCAGACGCCGGAGCTGATCGCGAAGCACCCCGACGCGAAGACGCCCGACGGGCTTTATTACAACCCCTACTTCCCCAATCTGAACATCGCGATGCCGCCGCCGCTGTCCGAAGGGGCCGTGACTTATGCCGACGGGATGAAATCGACCGTCGACCAGAATGCGAAGGACGTCGCTGCTTTCCTGGTGTGGACCGCGGAGCCCGAGCTCAACGATCGTCACTGGCTGGGCTTCGTGGTACTCGGCTTCCTGCTGATCGCGACGATCCTCGCCTATGGCGCCTATCAGACAATCTGGCGGAACGTGAAGCATTGAGCACCGTCCTGTCTGCCAATGACGATCTGAAGGCGCTCATCCGCACGATCCCCGACTTTCCGAAGCCGGGGATCATGTTCCGCGATATCACGACGCTGCTGCTCGACCCGCGCGGTCTGGCGCAAACCGTCGAGCGGATGGTGGCCGCTGTCGACGGCCCGGTCGATCTGATCGCCGGGATCGAGGCGCGCGGCTTCCTGTTCGCCGCCGCGATCGCGGTGCCGCTGAACGCGGGCGTGCTGCTGATCCGCAAGGACGGCAAGCTGCCGGGCGCCACTATCGCCGAGGACTATGCGCTCGAATATGGGCAGGACCGGATCGCGATGCATGCCGATGCGATCGTCGCGGGCCAGCGGGTGCTGCTCGTTGATGACCTGATCGCCACCGGCGGCACGGCGCGCGCCGCCATCCGGCTGCTCCGCAAGGCCGGCGCCGACGTTACCCAGGCGCAGTTCGTTGTCGATCTTCCCGATCTGGGAGGCGCGGCCGCGCTGCGCGCCGACGGCGTCGACGTCACCGCGCTGCTCTCGTTCGAGGGCCATTAAGCTTCGCTCCGCCAGAACCAACATGGCCCCGCGTGCGTTGGGGCCGTGTTAGGAGGGTTGGCGATGATGCAATCATGGACAAAACTGGCGCTCGGCGCCGCGTTGCTGGCGGGCCTGGGCGGCTGCGCCGACGACTATTATCGCGGCTATGGCGGCGGCTATTATGGCTGGTACGGCGACTATTATTATCCCGGCACCGGCGTCTATGTCTATGATCGCTACCGCGTGGCGCGGCGCTGGTCGGATGCGGATCGTGCTTATTGGCAGAGTCGCCGCAGCGGCTGGCGCGGCGGGCAGTTTCGCGACAATTGGCGTGGCTTCAACCGCGGCAGGCGCGGTTTCCGTCGCTAGGCGGCCGGTCGCGTCCGGATCAGCCCGGTCGCGATCGTCGTCATCACCGCGACGCCGTCCTGATTGAAGACGGTGATCCGGCTGCGGTACAGTCCCATGTCCGGGCGGCTGGCGGATACGCGCTTGTCCAGCACCTCGGTTTCCACCGACAAGGTATCGCCGGGATAGACAGGGGTCAGCCATTTGAGCTGTTCCTGTCCCGGCGAGCCGAGCCCGGCCTGTTCGTGATCCTTCATGTTGGCGACCAGCATCGCCATCATCATCGCGCAAGTATGCCAGCCGCTCGCCGACAATCGGCCGAAATGCGTCTGCGCGGCGGCTTCGTCGGAAAGGTGGAAAGGCTGCGGGTCGTATTTGGAGGCGAAGGCGATCACTTCTTCGCGCGTGACCGGGTAGCTGCCGAACCGGCTGACCGCGCCGACCTCGATATCTTCGAAATAGATCATGCGCCCGATCTTGCGTAGATGGCGAGGCTTGGCAAGCCTAGAGCGGGATGACACTACCTTGACCCGTTCGTTTCGAGCGCAGTCGAGAAACGGGTCAGGAGCGTTGCGCAGGGTGTCTCGACTTCGCTCGACACGAACGATTGGGGATCTGATTCAACCAAAAGTCATCCGACTCTAGCGCACCAGCGCTGCGCGAAACGGCGCGTCGTCGCCGTCCAGCCCCTGACCCGCCGGCAGCCCTATCAGATCGCGGAGCAGCGGGGCGACATCGACATTGTCGAACTGCGCGATCTTGCCCGCTGCCTTGATGCCAGGGCCGCTCGCGATGAACAGCGCGGCCATTTCGGGCGCCATGGGGTCGAAACCATGCGCGCCGCCGCGCGGCGGGTGATCGGCGGACGGCTCGCGGGTCAGCGCCAGCCAGCCGGTTGCGGCAAGGCAGACGATCGGCGGCACGCGCGGGTTGTGGCCGTAATGGAGCCGCGCCGGAATCGCCCCTTTTCGCCAGCACGTCAGATGGTCGTGCGGCTTGAGCAGCGCGCGGGCGACCACTTCCTCCTGCCCGGCCGACGGGGTGATCCCGGCATAGGGCCCGTCGGCGATCGCGGTGAAGCTGGCGGGCGGTAGCATCCGGTCGATCCGAATCACCCGGTCGGGGCTGATTGCCGCCATGCCATGGTCGGCGACGATCACCAGATTGGCGCTCTGGCCAAGATCGGCGAGCGCGGCACGCAATCGGCCGATCTGTTCGTCGACCTGGCCGACCACCGCGGTCGTGCGCGGATCATCGGGGCCGAACTGATGCCCAGCGCTGTCGACCACGTCGAAATACAGCGTCAGCAACTGCGGTCGGGTTGCCGCCGGTCGGCGCAGCCAGTCTATGATCGCATCGACCCGCTGGCCGCTGCTTACCGCCTGCGCGAATTGCTGCCAGTCATGCGGCCGCACGCCGTCGAAGCTAACATTCGATCCCGGCCAGAACATCGTCGCGGTGCGGATGCCGGCCTTCTCCGCCGTCACCCAGATCGGCTCGGCCTGAGCCCACCAGAACGGATCGTCGGTAGCCATGGTGAAGACCTGGCCAGGCCTGCCCGCATCCTCGATCCGGTTGCCGACGATGCCGTGCCGGTCGGGGCGGAGGCCGGTGACGAGCGTGTAATGGTTGGGAAAGGTGATGGTGGGAAAGGACGGCCGCATCGACGCGCTGATCCCGGCTGCGGCGAGCGCGTTGAGGTGCGGCGTCACGCCACGTGTGAGATAGTCGGGTTTGAAGCCGTCGATCGAAATCAGGATCGTCACCGGCGCGCGCTGTTCGACGGGCGCGGCGGCGATCGTCGTCGGGGCGTTGACCGGCGGCGTCGCGCAGGCCTGCAGGGCGGCGACAAGCAACGCGGCGAGCAGGCGGGAAGTCAGGCGCATGCCACGCCCATGCCGTCTTCAGGCGTCAGGAATGTGACAGTTGCGACCACGGATCAGACGTTGAAGCGGAACAGCATCACGTCGCCGTCGTGCACGACATACTCTTTGCCTTCCTGGCGGAGTTTGCCGGCCTCGCGCGCGCCGGCCTCGCCCTTGCACGCGACATAATCGGCGAAGGCGATCGTTTCGGCGCGGATGAAGCCGCGTTCGAAATCGGTGTGGATCGCGCCTGCCGCCTGCGGGGCCTTCGCCCCCTTTTCCACCGTCCAGGCGCGCGCTTCCTTGGGGCCGACGGTGAAGAAGGTGAGCAGATGGAGCAGCCGATAGCCGGCGGTGATGACGCGCGCGAGCCCGGTTTCGGTCAGGCCGAGTTCGGCGAGGAACTCGCCCCGATCCTCGGGCGGCATCGTCGCGATCTCGGCCTCGATCGCTGCCGACACCACGACCGCTTCGGCGCCCTCGGCCTTCGCCTTGTCGAACACGCGCGCCGACAGCGCATTGCCGTTCGCCGCATCGCCCTCATCGACGTTGCAGACATAGAGGACGGGCTTTGACGTCAGCAATTGCGCCTGCGCGAAAACGCGGGCTTCCTCATCGTCCTTGGGCTGCGTCAGCCGCGCGGGCTTGCCCTCGCGCAGCAGATCGAGCGCCTGGCCGAGCACCGACGCGCCGATCCTGGCTTCCTTGTCGCCCTGCGCGGCTTTTTTGGCGAGGTTGGGCACGCGCTTCTCAAGGCTTTCGAGGTCCGCAAGCATCAGCTCGGTCTCGACCGTCTCGGCATCCGCAATCGGATCGACCTTGCCCTCGACATGGGTGACGTCGCCATTTTCGAAACAGCGCAGCACATGCACGATCGCGTCGACTTCGCGGATGTTGCCGAGGAACTGGTTGCCGAGCCCTTCGCCCTTCGACGCGCCGCGCACCAGCCCGGCGATGTCGACGAACCCCAGCTGCGTCTCGATAATCTTCGCCGAATGCGCGATCGCCGCGAGCTCGTTCAGCCGCGGATCGGGCACCGCGACATTGCCGACATTGGGCTCGATCGTGCAGAAGGGGTAATTGGCCGCCTGCGCCGCCGCCGTCTCGGTCAGCGCGTTGAACAGGGTCGACTTGCCGACATTGGGCAGTCCGACGATACCACAGCGAAATCCCATTTTCCGTCCCGATTAAAAGCGATGTGGCGCCTTAGTCAGTCGGGCCGCGATTGGCCAGAGCCGGGGCTTGCATTGGCGCCAAGCCCGCGCGAACATCGTGGCCGATCAGGAGGGGAGTCGATGATGATCAAGGGGCTTAGCGTGTTGATTCTGGCACTTGCCGCGACGGGTGCCTCGGCGCAGACGGGGCCGATCGGCACGCTGCAATGCACCGGCAAGTCGGTCACGATCCGGATGAGCATTATCAAGCCCGGCCAGCTCGCACTGTTCAAGAAAGCCGTGGCCGATCATCAGGCCTGGTATGCCAAGAACAACAACGGCACCAAGGTCGCCTATGTGCGCCTGACGCAGCGCGGCGCCGGCGGCACGCTCAGCTATGACGACAGCGCGGCGATGACGGTGGTCACCTATGACAGCAAGCCGCAGCCCAAGCATGACGACGGCTATGCCGCGTTCGTAAAGGAATATCAGGACAGCTCGACCGTGAAGGACGAGCATCGCGGGTGCATGGGGTAGGGGGGATCGTTATCCACCCCGACCGAGATTGGTGGCCAGCGGTCTGACATCCTCGATTCGCTTTGGTGCGCAATGCTCCATTCCGCATTGATTCGTCGCCCCGTGCTTGACACGGAGCGACGGTAAACTTTGAGAGTCAATCCGTACCCCACTACCGATCGTCACCAGAGCGCAAGCCGCCCTCACCACCGATAGTTGAAGCTCACGCTGATCCGCTCGTCCTTCCCCTCATGCGGCATCACTTCGTGCCGCAGCCAGCTTTCCCATAGCAGCACCATCCCCGCAGCGGGCGCGACATGGACGAAGCGCTGGAGCGCCGCGGGCGCGTCGTCGCGGCGCAGCGGGGCGGCCATCATCAGGCCGAGGCGGGGATCCTCGAACCGGATCGCGCCTGCGCCGGGCGGCACCGCGACATAGACCGTGCCCGACACGACGCTGTGCGGGTGAATATGACCCGAGTGCGTGGCGCCCGGTTTCATGACATTGACCCAAAGGCTGTCGAGTTTCAGCTTTCTGCCCGCCAGATCGAACGCGCAATCCTGCGCAAAGGTGGCAACATGGCGGTTGAGCAGCTTGACGAGGTCGCCGATCGCGGGGTCGCGCTGCGGCAGATCGTTGAGCGACGCATAGCTGGTATAGCCGCGATAGCCATGCGCCTTGCTCCATGCGCGACCCGCCCGGTCTTCCTCGGCGAATGTCCGGCAGGTCTGCGCCAGTTCCGCGATCAGGTCGGGGTCGGCGAGATCGGCTTGGTACAGCCCGGTCGAAAAGAGCGATCGCGTGGTCACCCGCCGGGCCATACCGCGCGGCGCATCCCCGCGCCAGCGCTGCGGCGCGATTAGTCGGGCATGTCGCGCAGATGGAGATAATGCGCGTCGAAATCGCCCGCGCGGCGCAAACCCTCCCAGTCGGCGACGACGACCGCGCGCTTGGTCCGCGCGATCAGCCCTTCGCTTTCGAGCAGCTTGAGCGTCCGGTTGACATGGACCGACGTGAGCCCGAGCGCGTCGCCGATCTGTTCCTGGCTCATCGGCAGTTCGTAATTGCCGCGGGGGCCAAGGCCCGCTGCCTCGCGCCGGGTCGCAAGTTCGCACAGCAGGTGCGCAGTGCGCGCGCGAGCGTCGCGGCGGCCGACATTGGCGACCCATTCGCGGAAGATCGCAGCCTCGATCAGCGTCTCCAGCCACAATGCCCGGCCGATATCGTCGAATTCGTAGCACAGCCGCAGCAGCTGCTGGGCGGGGAACTGCACCAAAGTCGCGGTTGTGAGCGACTGGATATTATGATCGGCGCGGTCGAGCATGATATGCTGCAAGTCGATGAAATCGCCCGTCATATGGATCGCAACGATCTGGCGCGCGCCATTGCCCAGCACCTTGTGCCGATACACAAATCCGGCCGCGACATAAGAGCATTGCGTCGCCATCTCGCCTTCGCGAAGAATATACTGATTCGGCGCGAAGTTTCGGATTTTGAAGGATAAGTCGTTCAACGCGTCAATCGCGCGCGACGACAGATCGAAGCGGCGCTTGAGCCTGCGCATCATCACGTCGAGCAGCGAGATCGACTGTTCCTGTTCCAGGACCGGTGTTTCGTAATCGGCCACTTTGTCGTCCTCCTTCCAATCGGAGGCGTAACGACGGGAACCCGGAAAAGCTCCCTCAGTCGGTTTGCAGCCGCAGTGCGACATCGTTCATGAAGCGGACGTCATCGCCCCTGGCGAGCCATTCGGCCTCCGCCGCGATCGCGCCGAGCATGTCGCTCAGCGGGTCCATTTCGGCCTTGGCGAAATTGCCGAGCACATGGCCAGTTACACGGTCCTTGTGGCCGGGATGGCCGATGCCGATCCGCACCCGGCGGAAATCCTCGCCGATATGGGCAACGGTCGATCGGATGCCGTTATGCCCGGCGGTCCCGCCGCCGCGCTTCACCTTGACCTTGAACGGCGCCAGGTCGAGCTCGTCGTAGAACAGCGTCACATCCTCGGGCGCGAGCTTGTAGAACCGCATCGCTTCGCCGATCGACCGGCCGCTGTCGTTCATGAAGGTCGCGGGCTTCAGCAGCAACAGCTTTTCGGGGCCGAGCCGGGCCTCGATCGCCCAGCCGGTAAAGCGCTTTTTGGGCGGTTCGAAATCATGCAGCGCGGCGATCGCGTCGATCGCCATGAAGCCGGCATTGTGGCGGTGCAGCGCATATTGCGCGCCGGGATTGCCGAGCCCTGCCCAGATCTGCATCGCCTCGCCCCGCCGGTTCCCCTTCCCGCACCGGCAGGAAGGGGAGATCAGGATTACGCCTCGGCGGCGCCTTCGTCGGCTTCGCCGCCTTCGCTCGACTTGAGCGCCGACGGGGCGACGATCGTCGCGATGGTGAAGTCGCGGTCGTCGATCGCGCTCTTGGCGCCCTTGGGCAGCGTCACGCTCGAAATGTGGATCGAATCGCCGACGTCGAAACCCTTCAGCGACACCTCGACATCGTCGGGGATGTCGGCTGCATCGACCACCAGTTCGACTTCGTGGCGGACGACGTTGAGCACGCCGCCGCGCTTGATGCCCGGGGACGCGTCTTCGTTGGTGAAGCGCACCGGCACCGCGACGGTGACGGTCGCGTGTTCGGAGATGCGGAGGAAATCGGCATGGACCGGACGATCGCTGACGGGGTCGAACGCCACGTCCTTGGGCAGCGTGCGCACGGTCGCGCCGCCAACCTCGATCATCACGACCGAATTCATGAAGTGGCCCGTCATCAGCAGTCGATAGAGTTCCTTCTCCTCGACGTGGATCGCGGCCGGATCCTGCTTGTTGCCGTAAATGACGGCGGGTACGCGGCCTTCGCGACGCAGCGAACGGGAGGCTCCCTTGCCAACCTGTTCGCGAGTCTCGGCCGCGAGCGTCAGTGCTTCGCTCATGCCAATCTCCGAAAATAATCTGCTATCAAGATGTCATCCCGGCCAGGCCTCCAGGGATGACCCTGGCCGGAAGCCGCGCGCCATAGCCCGATCGGCGGTAGAGCGCAAGCCGCGCCACCTCGGCACCGTCAAGCACTATACATTGCGGTTCTTCAATGATTCACAAGAAAAAGACGGTTAGCGCCAAATAGACGATCAATTCGTCGTGTGCGAATATTGCCTAATCCTAAAAAGCGGCGCAGCTTTCGACTTGCGTCGGCATGTCGCGGCGCCAATGAAGGGTGTAGCTGCTCATGAGAAAAATGGTGATCTTCATCGCCGCCGTCGCCGGCCTGCTGAGCGCGACGGGGGCTTCCGCCCAGAACGACCGGCGCGACGCCGCCGGGCCCGACATCCGCCGCGAAGGGCGCATCTATCACGCGCGCGCCTGTCGCGACGCGATCGGCCCTGGCATCGCCCGGTGTTTCGCGCGTTTCGTGTCCGATGCGAGCGGCAAGGAAGTCATGCGCGAAAAGGCATCGGTGACGCCCAACGCCTTGCCCTCGGGCCTCGGCCCGACGGACCTGCGTTCGGCCTATAACATTCCCGCGACCTCAT
This sequence comes from Sphingomonadaceae bacterium, assembly GCA_002863155.1. Taxonomy (GTDB): domain Bacteria; phylum Pseudomonadota; class Alphaproteobacteria; order Sphingomonadales; family Sphingomonadaceae; genus Sphingomonas. The sequence goes on from PKED01000038.1 coordinate 21,551, forward strand.
CGACGCGGCGCACGATCGCGATCGTCGATGCCTATGGCTATCCCAATGCCGAGGCCGATCTCGCCAATTACCGGGCCACCTATGGCCTGCCGCCATGCACCACCGCCAATGGCTGTTTCCGCAAGGTCAACCAGAACGGGGCTTCGTCGAACTACCCCGCCTTCAATCTCGGCTGGGCACAGGAAACCGCGCTCGACCTCGACATGGCGAGTGCGATGTGCCCCGATTGCCGCATCCTGCTGGTCCAGGCGAACAACAGCTCGCTGGCCAACCTCGCGACTGCCGTCAACACGGCGGCGGCGCTCGGCGCGTCGGCCATCTCGAACAGCTATGGCGGCAGCGAGACCGGCTCGACCAGCTATGAATCGGCGTACAACCATGCCGGCATCGCGATCACGGTCAGCACCGGGGACAGCGGCTTCGGCGTTGCCTTCCCGGCCACGTCGAACCATGTCGTCGCGGTCGGCGGCACCAGCCTGACGCGCGCGGGCAACGCCCGTGGCTGGAACGAAAGCGCCTGGGCAGGGGCGGGCAGCGGCTGCAGCGCGGTCTATCCGAAGCCGAGCTGGCAGACCGACACCGGCTGCCCGCGTCGCAGCATCGCCGATGTCAGCGCGGTCGCCGACCCGGCAACCGGCGTGGCGGTCTATGGGCCGACCAGCCGCAACCGGGCCGGCTGGCAGGTCTATGGCGGCACCAGCGCGTCCGCGCCGATCATCGCGGCGATCTATGCGTCGCAGGGCGCGGCGGGATCATCTTATCCGGCGCAGGACCTGTACAGCCGCACCGCTTATCTGTTCGACATCATCACGGGGTCGAACGGCACCTGCGGCACCTATCTGTGCAACGCCGTCACCGGCTATGACGGGCCGACCGGGCTCGGCACGCCGAACGGGCTGACCGCTTTCTGACGCGCGTCTAGAGTCGCATGACATTTGGTTGAATCAAATCCCCAACCGTTGGTGTCGAGCGAAGTCGAGACACCCTGCGCAACGCGCGTGGCCTGTTTCTCGACTGCGCTCGAAACGAACGGGGCAAGGTAATGTCATCGGGCTCTAGCCGGCAGGCGTATCGCCGACAGGGGCGGCTCCTTTCGCGGGGGGCCGCCCTTATTGCAGGCGCTGCACTTTCAGCCCCTGCGCCCGGAGCCGGGCGACAACCGATTTCGGCCCCGCCAGATGCCCCGCGCCGACCGCGACCAGCACTCGGCCTGGTTTTGCCAGACGGTCGATTATCCACGCCGTCCAGCGCGCATTGCGGCGGGTGAGCAGCATCGCTTCAATCGCGGGCGCGGCGGCCATCGGCCTTGCGACCAGTGCCGCCAGCCGGGCCTCGTCGCCCGCCGCCCAGGCATCGAGCGTTGCGCGGTAGCCGCCGTCGCCGCTCACGCTCGCGGCCAGCAGGCGTCGCTGATCGCCCTCGGTCAGGGCGTCGAAATAGCCGAGCTGCTGCGGCAGGGTTTCAAGGCCGATGCGCGGACGCCCCGCCAGCCGCCGACCGATCACCGCATCCGCCCCGGCAGAGGCGTGTGCGCCACCATCGGCCTCGGCTGCGGCGGCGCTCAGCGTCAGCGCGGCCGCCCAGCTCTTCATTCCGGACAGATCGTCGAGCGACAAGCCGGTGCGCCCGGCGATCGCCTCCAGCCGTGGGCGGACCGCCGGCGGCACGCGGTCGAGGATCGGCGGCAGGCCCGGCCGGTGGCCCAGCCGCGCGAAAGTCTCGGCGCCCGCATCGGGGTCAAGCGCGGGAAGTTCGGTCACCAGCGTATCGGCGGCACGCTCGGCGGCCTTGATTGCCGGGGTTTCCCACCGCACGCGATCGGGAAGCATATGGACGGTGCCGAACAGCCAGATCCGGGTGTCGGCGTCCTCGACCAGATAGAGCGCCGGGCGCGCCTCGATCGGCGGCGCCTGCTCGCACGAAGCAAGGGCGGCGGCCAGCGCCAGCAGGGCCAGCCGCCGCCCCCTCACGGCTCAGTAAGTCACGCGCGTGGCAGTGATGCGGTAGCGCTTGAGCTGTTTCTGGACGCTGTCCTTGCCCGCAAGATGCCCGGCCCCGACCGCGACGAAGGTCGTCCCCGGCGTGTTGAGCATGTCGTCGATCACCGCCGCCCAGCGCTTGTTGCGATCGGCAAGCAGGATCTTGGCGAGCTCGGGCTGCGCGTTCAGCCCGTCGTTGAGCGTCTTGTCGAGCGCGTCGGGATCGCCCTTCGCCCATTGCGCGACCATCTTGTCGATCGTCTCGCCGGCCTTGGGCAGGTCCTTCACCGTCTCACCGAGATATTTGACCTGGAGCCGTTCGGGCATGCTGTCGAAATAGCCGAGTTGCTGTTCGAGCGTCTCGAACCCGGCGACCCGCTTGCCCGATTGCTTGGCGGCGGCGAGCAACACCTTCTCCGCGCCGCTGTTCGGGTCATAGCCGAGCTTGAGCACCGGGATCAGGCCGAGATTGACGGCCGCGAACCACGGCTCGAACTGATCGAAGGCGGCCGCCGGAATGCCGAGCCCGGCCATCGCCTTTTCATAGGCGACGCGGTCGGCCTCGGGCAGCTTCTTGGTCAGCGGCACGCCACTGGTATCGGTCGCGAGCTTGAGCACCAGCGGCTGGCTGGCCTTTTCGTCGACATCGGGCAGCTCGAGCACGACTCGGTCGCTGCGGTCGAACGCGGCCTTCACCTCCTCGTCGAACCAGCTGAGGCCGGGTTTCAGGACATGGACCGTGCCGAACAGATAGACGGTCGCGTCACCGCGCTTGATCACCCAGAGCGCGGGATCGGCGTCGACCGTCGTGGCGGTGGTTGCCGCAGGGGCGCGGGCGGGGGCGGTCTGCGCCATCGCCGGACCGGCGAGCAGCAGGGCAAGCGCGGTGGTCGCGCCGAACAGGTGCTTCATCATCATGTCAGTGCCTTTCATAAACGGTGCAAGGTGGAAGGAAAACTCATCGATCGCGCAGCCACTGGACCGTGAAGGCGATCAGCGTGGCGGCATAGGTGGCAGCGAACAGCGGCAATGCGGTCGGTTGCGGCATCAGCCCGCCGGCCGCGAGCATCGCCCAGGCCGGATAGCCGCCGATGACGACGAACCAGCCCGCCGCCATCGACCACAGGTTGCGCTTCACCTTGACTTCATCGATCTTGAGGAAGCCATAGATGGGCAGCGCCACCAGCCCGATCAGCAAGCCGATCGCCAGCGTGATCGCGAGCACGGGATGGACCGTGATGGCGCCGCGCGACAGCCCTTCGATCAGGCCGCCCTGATATGCCGTGCCGCTGGCGAGCGTGCCGCCGATCACGGCGCCGAAGAGAGCGCAGCCGATCAGGAAATTGCGCTGGAAGCGTTGGCGCTTGCGCATCGCGCGCTCGCCGGGGCCCATTTCACGCTCAGTCATGGCTGTCGCCGTCATCGAAAATCTCCTCGATCGTCATGTCGAACAGTCGCCCGATCTTGAACGCCAGCGGGAGTGACGGATCATGTTTGCCGGTTTCGATCGCGTTGACCGCCTGACGCGACACGCCGAGCCGCCCGCCAAGCTCTGCCTGGCTCCAGTCGCGTTCGGCGCGCAGCACTTTCAGCCGGTTCTTCACGGTCAGGATGAGTGCACCAGGATCGCGGTGAGTGAAATCACCACCGATACCAGCGCCCCGAACAAGGCGACCCAATCGTCGCGGTTGGCGTCTGTTGAACGGGAACACATGGACTTCTCCGTCATGTGAGCCTAACGAAATGTCAGGCACGCATGACTAAATGACAGCGAGTCGCGACTTTGTCAAGCCTGCCTGACTTATCGTAATGGTAACCTTACTCTCGACAACGCAAGGGGCATTGACCACCCTTGCCGCGCGCGCCAAAGGAAGCGGATATTCTACCGCACCTGCGAAAGAACCGCGCCTTGGCCGCCCAGCCGCTCCATTCGCCGATCAGTTTTCAGCGCATGATCCTGAAGCTCCATGATTATTGGAGCGATCAGGGCTGCGTGATCCTGCAACCCTATGACATGGAAATGGGTGCCGGCACGTTTCACACCGCGACCACGCTGCGGGCGCTCGGCCCCGATCCGTGGAATGCCGCCTTCGTCCAGCCGTGCCGTCGCCCGACCGACGGCCGCTATGGCGAAAACCCCAACCGGCTCCAGCATTACTACCAGTATCAGGTCATCCTGAAGCCCAGTCCGCCCGACCTGCAAGAGCTCTATCTCGGATCGCTCAAGGCGATCGGCATCGATTTCGGCACCCACGACATCCGCTTCGTCGAGGATGACTGGGAAAGCCCGACGCTCGGTGCCTGGGGGCTCGGCTGGGAAGTGTGGTGCGACGGGATGGAAGTGACCCAGTTCACCTATTTCCAGCAGATGGGCGGCTTCGACTGCAAGCCTGTCGCGGGCGAGCTGACCTATGGCCTCGAACGGCTCGCAATGTATATCCAGAACAAGGACAGCATCTACGATCTCGCCTTCAACGATGCAGGCGTTACCTATGGCGACGTCTTCCTGGAAAACGAGCGGCAGATGAGCGCGTGGAATTTCGAAGTCGCGAACACCGATTCGCTGTTTGATCAGTTCCGCAAGCACACCGCCGAGTGCGAAAATTCGCTTGGCGCAGGGTTGCCGATCCCCGCGTATGAACAGGCGGTCAAGGCGAGCCACGTCTTCAACCTGCTCCAGGCGCGCGGCGTCATCTCGGTGCAGGAGCGCGCAAGCTATATGGGCCAGGTCCGCGATCTGGCGAAGGGCGCGTGCGCGGCGTGGATGGAGAAGCACGGATGGTCGGCGTGAACTCCCCAAGCGCCGCAGGCAATTCTTCTCTTAGCGCCCTTCGCGAACCTTCGCGCCCTTCGCGTGAACCCCTTTTCTTTTTTCAATTTTTCTTTTTTCACGCGAAGAGCGCGAAGAAGAAGGGCGCGAAGCTCGCGAAGAGCGTTCGCCCAGCCCAACTCGTCAGAGTTTTTTCCGCATGAGCGACTTCCTTCTTGAGCTTCGCTCAGAGGAAATCCCGGCGCGGATGCAGGCGCGCGCGCGGGAGGATCTTGCCAGGCTGTTTGTCGGCGAACTTGAGCGAGCGGGGATCGCCGCGAGCGACATCACCACCTACGCCACGCCGCGTCGCCTCGCGCTGATCGCGCGCGGGCTGCCGATGGAAACGGCGGCGGTGTCGGAGGAGACCAAGGGCCCGAAGGTCGGTGCCCCGCCGCAGGCGCTCGAGGGATTTCTGCGCAAGACCGGGCTGACGCAGGACCAGCTCGTGGCCCGCGACGGCGTCTATTTCGCGGTCGTCGAGCGGGCCGGCCGCGCGACCGCCGATGTGCTGGCGGAAGCGATCCCGGCGATCGTCCGTGCCTTTCCCTGGCCCAAGTCGATGCGCTGGGGCGCCGCGTCGCTCTCGACCGAATCGCTGCGCTGGGTCCGCCCGCTGCAGGGCATCGTTGCGCTGTTCGGCGGCGATGTCGTGGCGTGCGAAGTTGCCGGCATCGCCAGCGGGCGCGACACGATCGGCCACCGCTTCATGTCGCACGGGGCAATCCCGGTCGACAGCGCGCGCAGCTATGTCGCGCAGCTGCGTGACGGGCATGTCATCGTCGATCAGGCTGAGCGCGCGAACATCATCGCGCTCGGTGCCAAGATGGCGGCCCGCAAAGCAGGGCTGGCGCTGGTCGAGGACGTGGGGCTGCTCGCCGAAAATGCCGGGCTCACCGAATGGCCGGTGCCGCTGCTCGGCCGTTTCGACGCGGCGTTCCTCAGCGTCCCGCCAGAAGTGATCCAGCTGACCGCGCGGGTGAACCAGAAATATTTCGTCTGCAATGATGCCGAGGGCAAGCTTGCCAACGCCTTCGTCTGCACCGCCAACATCGACGCCGCAGACGGCGGCGATCGGATCGTCGAAGGGAACCGCAAGGTGCTCGCCGCGCGGCTGAGCGATGCGCGCTTCTTCTACGAGACCGACCTGAAGGTCCCGCTCGAGGAACAGGCGAGGAAGCTCGACCGGATCGTGTTCCACGAGAAATTGGGGACGGTCGCCGACAAGGTCGAGCGCGTGGCCAAGCTGGCAAGGTGGCTGTGCGAGGAGGGGATCGTTCGCGACGGCGCCCATGCCACCAATCCCCCGTTCGTTTCGAGCGAAGTCGAGAAACAGGCGCCAAGCGACGCCACCCGTGTCTCGACTGCGCTCGACACGAACGGGCAGAGGCGTGTCGGCGGCGGGTCTGTCACCCCCTCGAAGGCGGGGGCCCAAAATCATGACGGTGTGGGTGAAGCCGCGACGACGGCCGCTATGGGTTCCCGCCTTCGCGGGAATCACGAAGAGGGCGCGACGCTCGCGGACTTGGCCGAGCGCGCAGCCAGGCTCTGCAAGGCCGATCTCGTCACCGGCATGGTCGGCGAATTCCCCGAACTGCAGGGGCTGGTGGGCGGATATTACGCCGAGCGCCAAGGCGAAGACCCTCGCGTAGCTGCGGCGATCCGCGATCACTACAAGCCCGTGGGGCAGGGCGACGACGTGCCGACCGATCCGGTGACGGTGGCGGTATCGCTGGCGGATAAGCTGGATACTTTGGCGGCATTCTTTGCCGTTGACGAAAAGCCCACGGGTTCCAAGGATCCATTTGCATTACGTCGGTCAGCGCTTTCTGTAATCCGTCTGGTACAAGCCAATAATCTTCGGGCTCCATTGGCCGACATGATTAACCTAGCCCGACAAGTCGTAATCCTAATCTCGACGTTGAAGCTCGATTTTTTGGGTTTCGACGAATCTGGAGCGGAGGTCTTCCGCAAATATGATTTCGGCGATTGGAACCGAAATTTTGACGTCAATGATTCTGAGAAGATGGTCGAGTGGCGAGATGATAAGGGTAATTGGAATACTCGGTCCTTCGAGCTGATAGACCCATCGCTAATCCGAGAGATGATCTCACTTAGTATTGCCCCAACAGATGTCCTCGACTTCTTTGCCGACCGTCTCAAAGTCCAGCAGCGCGAGGCCGGGGTGCGGCACGACCTGATCGATGCGGTGTTCGCGCTCGGAGAGGAGGACGATCTCGTCCGGCTGCTCGCGCGGGTGCGGGCGCTGCAATCCTTCATCGGCACCGAGGATGGGGTGAACCTGCTCGCCGGGTATCGGCGCGCGGCGAATATCCTGAAGAAGGAGGATTCCAAGCCCCTCCCCTTCAGGGGAGGGGTTGGGGGTGGGGCCGTGCCTCAAGCCGACGGCCCGGCAGAAAGTCCCCACCCCAACCCCTCCCCTGAAGGGGAGGGGGTCGAATATACGCTCCCCTACACCCCCGAACCCGCCGAGGCCGCGCTGATCGTGGCGCTTGCGGTGGCGGAACCGGCGGCGGCGGCGGCCGTTCAGGCCGAGGATTTCGAAGCTGCGATGGCGGCACTCGCCACGCTGCGGGCGCCGATCGACGCATTCTTCGAAAACGTCACGGTCAACGACGCCGATCCCGACAAGCGTGCGGCGCGGCTTTCATTGTTGGAAAAAGTACGCGATGCCATTCAGCAGGTTGCTGATTTCTCGAAGATCGAGGGATGAGCATTTTTTCCATATAGGTAATAACTTTCGCCATTTTTGAGCCAATTTACGCCGCTTTCGGCGGCTGACGGGGACGATCGATGAGCAGATATGTCTATCGCTTCGGCGGCGGGGTTTCGGACGGGCGCGGCGCCGACGGCACGCCGCTCGGCAAGGAACTGCTCGGCGGCAAGGGCGCCAATCTCGACGGCATGGCCTCGATCGGCCTGCCGGTGCCCCCGGGCTTCACGATCAGCACCGACATGTGCACGCGCTACCTGAACGAGGGCCAGGTCTTCCCCGACAGCCTGAAGGCCGAAGTCGTCGAAGGTCTCGCGCATATCGAGGGCGTGACCGGCAAGCGTTTCGGCGACGCCGCCGATCCGCTGCTGGTGTCGGTGCGGTCGGGCGCGCGGGTGTCGATGCCGGGCATGATGGACACCGTGCTCAACCTGGGCCTCAACGACGCGACCGTGGTGGGCCTTGCCGCGACAAGCGGCGACGCGCGCTTCGCCTGGGACAGCTATCGCCGCTTCATCCAGATGTATTCGGACGTCGTGCTCGAACTCGATCACGGCGCGTTCGAGGAAGCGCTGGAGATCGCCAAGGAAGACCGCGGCTATTTCCTCGACACCGAGATGACCGCCGACGACTGGCAGGAGCTGGTCGCCGAGTATAAGGCACTGGTGGAAAAGCTGTGGGACAAGCCTTTCCCGCAGGACGTGCACGATCAGCTGTGGGGAGCGATCGGCGCGGTGTTCGGATCGTGGCAGTCCGAACGCGCGAAAGTCTATCGCAAGCTGAACGCGATTCCCGGCGACTGGGGCACGGCGGTCAACGTGCAGGCGATGGTGTTCGGCAACATGGGCGATACCTCTGCGACCGGCGTTGCCTTCACCCGCGATCCGGCAAAGGGCGACCGCGCATATTACGGCGAATTCCTGATCAACGCGCAGGGCGAGGACGTCGTCGCGGGCATCCGCACCCCGCAATATCTGACCCGGGCGGCGCGCGAAGCGGCGGGCGCCAAGCCGCTGAGCATGGAAGAGGCGATGCCCGAAACCTTCGCCGAACTGGCGAAGGTGTTCGACCTGCTGGAAACGCACTACCGCGACATGCAGGACATCGAATTCACGGTCGAACGCGGCAAGCTGTGGATGCTCCAGACGCGCTCGGGCAAGCGCACCGCGTCGGCGGCGCTGAAGATCGCGGTCGACATGGCCAACGAAGGCCTGATCACCGAGGAGGAAGCGGTAGCCCGCGTCGATCCTGCCGCGCTCGATCAACTGCTCCACCCGACGCTCGATCCCAAGGCGCCGCGCGACGTGCTGACCAAGGGGCTGCCTGCCTCGCCGGGCGCGGCATCGGGTGTGGTCGTGTTCGACAGCGAAACGGCCGAGCGCCGCGCAGGACTGGGCGACGACGTGATCCTGGTCCGTGTCGAGACGAGCCCCGAGGATATTCACGGCATGCACGCCGCAAAGGGCATCCTGACCGCGCGCGGCGGCATGACCAGCCACGCCGCGGTGGTCGCGCGCGGCATGGGGCGCCCCTGCGTGTCGGGCGCAGGCACGATCTCGATCGATGCCAAGGCACGGGTGATGCGCGTCACCGTCGGCGGCCAGACGCGCGAAGTGAAGGAAGGCGACACGATCACCATCGACGGCGCGAGCGGCGAAGTGATGCTGGGCGAAGTGCCGACCGTCCAGCCCGAACTCGCCGGCGATTTCGGCGTGCTGATGGGCTGGGCCGACAAGGTGCGGCGGATGCGCGTGCGTACTAATGCCGAAACCCCGCTCGATTGCCGCACCGCGCGCGATTTTGGTGCAGAAGGGATCGGGCTGTGCCGCACCGAGCATATGTTCTTCGATCCCGGCCGGATCACCGCCGTTCGCCAGATGATCCTGGCCGACAGCGAGAGCGGACGCCGCGCCGCGCTCGACAAGCTGCTGCCCGAACAGCGCGCCGATTTCACCCAGATTTTCGAGGTGATGGCGGGCCTGCCGGTGACGATCCGGCTGCTCGATCCGCCGCTGCACGAATTCCTGCCGCAT
>PKED01000219.1 GCA_002863155.1 Sphingomonadaceae bacterium
CTGAGAACAGCAGCGCCCAGGTCGGGATGCCGACCGCCGGACGATCGAGCGTCCCCAGCGCGATGTCTGCATAGAGGAAGCCGTTGCCCGGCTCGGTCGAGCGCGGATTATAGACCACCTGGTTCAGATTGTAGAGGAAGGTAGCGGGATTGCTGCGATACTGGTTGGCACCGGCAAACAGCCATTGCTGCAGCGCGGGCAGATTGTTGTTCGAAAAGCCGATGCTGACGGCGGTGCCGGTGCCGCCCGGTCCCGCGCGGCCATAGCTCGTCGCCGGCGCCGAATTGACGCAGTGCGCGGCGAACAACACGGTACGCGGGTTGATCAGCGACGCGGTGCAAAGGCCGATGCTGCCGCTGCCGTTGCCGGTGTCGACAACGATCTGGCCGATGCCGGTGATGTTGACCGGATCGCGCGCGGTCGTCGGCGTGCCGGGATTGGCGATCTGCAGATAGGGATCGGGCACCACGACATCGACTCGCGGCCCGTTGTCATGCGCCTCGAGCACGGCATTGCCGACGTCGACGCGGCCGCCATTGGCGGGCGCGGGGGCTACCGATGCGACCGGGCCGTCGGCGATCTGGGCCTGGGCGACACCGCCCATCGCCAGCCCGATCCCCGCCGCGCCGGCAAGCAGATACGGGCGAAAACGGGCAGTGGCTGTCTGGGTGCGGTGCATTGATCAATCCCCCTAGAAAGTCCGGCGACGCGGCCGAAAAACGGTCAGGCCCCGATTGGTAAATTATGCGACGGACAGGTCAACCCTTGCGACGGACTTTGCACCGATTATCCAGTGCTTGAGGCCTAGATGCCACCATCGACGGCGACATGCCCCGCGGTCGCCAGCGCGGCAACGATCGCATCGACACAGGCATCGACACGGGCAGGGTCGGTTGCTCGCACGACGAAATTGGCGCCGACTCTTCCCTCGCGGAAGAAAGGATAGCTGCCGATCGCGACGCCTTCATGCTGGCGCTCGGCCTCGCGTAGCATGTCGGCGACTTCGCTTTCGGCGACCCAGCAGCCGATCGTTCGCGCGACCAGCGGCCTGCCGCCCTCGAGCGTGCCGGTCAGCGTGTCGAGCATCCCGGCGGTGATGTGCGGTACGCCCGCCATGATGAAGATGTTGCCGATGCGGATGCCCGGCGCCCCCGACAGGCGATTTTCGATCAGATCGGCGCCGTCGGGTACCCGGGCCATCCGCTTGCGCGCCTCGGTCAGCCCGCCGCGCGTCGCGTAATAGCGTTCGAGCACGGCAAGCGCGCGCGGGTGATGGACCACGTCGACGCCCAGTGCGGCGGCGATCGCGTCGACAGTGATGTCGTCATGCGTCGGCCCGATGCCGCCCGTCGTGAACAGATAGTCGTTGCGGGCGCGCAGCGTGTTGACGGCCTCGACGATCGCCTCGGTCCGGTCGGCCACCACACGGACCTCGGCGAGCCGGATTCCCTGCGCATTCAGCCACACCGCGATCTGGGCGACATTCTTGTCATGGGTGCGCCCCGACAGGATTTCGTCGCCGATGACGACAAGCGCGGCAGTCCAGATGCGTTCGGTCATGCCGCAACCGATATAGGCTGACGCTGCGCTCGCCTAGCCTCGACATTCGACCGTAACTGCGGCGCGTCGCATGCCGATCCCCCTCGCAAATTCCCGCGCAACCCGCTATGTCCGGACGATGACCGAATATCTGACCGTCACCAATGCCGACACGCCGATGGCGCGGACTGGCGTCATCAAGCTCCACGACGCGGCGGGCTTTGCCGGCATGCGCGCCGCCGGGCTGCTTGCTGCCGAAACGCTCGACATGATCGCACCGCACGTCGTCCCCGGCGTGACCACCGGCGCACTCGACGACATCATCCGCCGTTTCATCATCGACAAAGGCGGGGTGCCGGCGACGCTCGGCTATCGCGGCTATGCGCACAGCAGCTGCATCTCGATCAACCATGTCGTCTGCCACGGCATTCCCGGCGACAAGACGCTGAAGAGCGGCGACATCGTCAATATCGACGTGACGCCGATCCTCGACGGCTGGCACGGCGATTCGAGCCGGATGTATCTGGTCGGCGACGTGCCGCTCAAGGCGCGGCGGCTGGTCGAGGTGACCTATGAATGCCTGATGCTCGGCATCGCCCAGGCGCGCCCCGGCAATCATCTCGGCGACATCAGCCACGCGATCCAGCAGCACGCCGAACGCCACCGTTACGGCGTGGTGCGCGATTTCTGCGGGCATGGTCTGGGCCGGTTGTTCCACGACGCGCCCGAAGTCGTCCATGTCGGCCGTCCCGGCACCGGCCCGCTGCTGAAGCCGGGCATGTTCTTCACGATCGAACCGATGATCAATATCGGCCGCCCCGACGTAAAGCTGCTCGATGACGGCTGGACGGCAGTGACGCGCGACCGCTCGCTGTCGGCGCAGTTCGAACATTCGATCGGCATCACCGAAGACGGCTGCGAGATTTTCACGACCAGCCCCGCCGGGCTCGACAAGCCGCCCTATTGATCGGGTGCCGCGCGCAACAATCGCGCCAGCAGGTCGATTGCCCGCGCGATGTCCGCGTCGCGCGTCCGCCACGAGCAGACGCTGAGCCGCGCGGCCGGCGCCCCCCGCCAGACGGTGGGGCCGAACCAGATTTCGCCCGAAGCTTCGGCGGCACGGCGCACGTGCTCGGTTTCGGCTGGTGTCTCGGCGGCGATCAGCACCTGGTTGAGCACCACCTCGTTCAGCACCTCGAATCCTGCAGCGCGCAGGCCCTCGGCCAGCTGGCGGGCTTGCGCGCGATGTCGATCGACAAGCGCCGCCACCCCTTCCCGTCCCAGCGAGCGCAGCGCTGCCCAGATCGCCACGCCGCGCGCGCGGCGGGAAAATTCCAGCGTCAGATTCTTCTGCGCATCGGGCTCGGCGGTCGCATAGGCAGCGTCGCTGTTCATCGCCGCCGCCAGCGCGCCGGCGTCGCGGCAGATGCTCATCGCGCCGTCATAGGGCGTGTTGAGCCACTTATGCCCGTCGGTGGTCCAGCTATCGGCCAGCTCCACCCCGTCGGTCAGCGCGCGTGAGGCGGGTGCCGCGCGCGCCCAGAGCCCGAACGCGCCATCGACATGCGTCCAGGCCCCCGCCGCCCGCGCCACCGGCAGGATCGCGGCGAAGGGATCAAACGAGCCAGTATTCACTTCGCCTGCCTGAAGGCACAGGATCGTCCGGTCGTCGAGCGACGGCAGCCGCGCCGGATCGACCCGGCCCTGGCCATCGACCGGCGCCAGGATCACCCGTTCGAGCCCGAAGCCGAGCAGCCGTAGCGCTTTCTTCACCGTGATGTGCGCCGTCTCGCTGATCACCACGCGGAGCGGCGGCGCGCCGTCCAAGCCCTGCGCGTCGAAATTCCACCCCAGCCGGCCGAGCAAGGTGCGTCGCGCGGCGGTGAGGCAGCCGATCGTGCAGGCGCTCGCCGAGGTGCCGAAACCGACCGCGCTTTCGCGCGGCAGATCGAGGATTTCGGTGATCCACCGCCCGGCGACGCGCTCGATCGCGGCGGCGCTCGGCGCGCCCATGGCGGACGCGGCGCTCTGGTCCCAGGCGAGCACCAGCCGCTCGGCAGCGGCAGCGACCGGCAGGCTCGCGCCCTTCACGAACCCGAAGTAGCGGGGTCCGTTGGACGCAACCGTCGCAGCCGACCCGAGCCGGTCGAGCATGTCCAGCGTCTGTTCGGGCGGCGCGCCGACGTCCGGCAACGCTTCGTCAAATCCGACAAGCGCGGCCAGCGCCCCGGCGTCGGGATAGGCGCGGCGGGCGTCGGCCCCCGCGACATAGGCGCGCGCCCGCGCATCGGCATCGGCAAGCAGATCGACTTCGGTCATCGCGGGTCTCCTCAATCGGCTTGTCCCCGCCGCCGGGCCGTAACGCCAGCGATATGGCATTGCCCAGGATGTGACGGATCGTCACAATGCGCGCGTGACAATCCCTTCGCTGCAGAGTCTGCGCGCGCTGGAAGCGGCGGTGCGGCTGGAAAGCTACAGCGCCGCCGCGCGCGAGCTTGGCCTGACGCACAGCGCGATCAGCCACCGCCTGCGCGAGCTGGAAGCGCGGCTCGGCACGCGGCTGTTCGAACGCCGGGGCCAGCGGATGATCCCGAGCACACGGGCGCGGGCGATCGCAGAGCCGGTCGCGCGCGCGCTCGCGCTGCTCGCCGAGACATTCCCCGACGAAAGACCGACACGACAGCCGCTGCGCGTCAGCGTGCTGCCATCGTTTGCGCACCGTTGGCTGGTGCCGCGCCTCGCCGGATTTCGCGCGGCGCATCCGGAGATCGAACTGCATCTCGACGCGCGGCTCGAACTGGCGATGCCGGGCACGGGCGGGATCGATGCCGGGCTGCGTTATGGCCGAGGCAACTGGCCGGGACTGATCGCCACGCGCCTGACCGGCGAATGGCTGTTTCCGGTATGCGCGCCAGCCTATCGTCAGGCCCTGGCGCTCAAGGAACCCGCCGATCTGGCGCGCGCAGTGCTCCTGCGCCACGCCCGCCAGCTGTGGGCGCCGTGGTTCGCCGCTGCCGACATATCGCTCGCCGAGCCCCGCGACACGCCGCTGTACGAGGATGCAGGCCTGCTGCTCGAAGCCGCCGCCGGCGGCGAAGGTGTCGCGCTTGCTCGCGGGCTGCTCGCCGCGCGTGACCTCGCGAGCGGCCGGTTGGTGGCACCCTTCGCCGAGCGGATCGCCGATCGCAGCGCCTATTATCTCGTCCGGCCCGCAGCGCCGCACCGCGCGAATGCCCATGCCGATCGACTGGCGCATTGGATCCGCGCCACGCTCCGTCAGGACGCCCCGGAAAACCTGCTCGATTGACCGGCACGCTTGCTGCCCGAAAAACAGGCACGGCGATCGCAGCTGCCCGTCCGGAGCGCAGGCCAGAGGCGCGCGCGTGACGTGCGCGCAGGGCCGCGCGACACCCTTTCCGTATGGCACGAAGCTTGTAAGATGGCGCCAACGGACACCAGCCGGGTGGGAACCAGTCTCGTGAAAAAAATCGAAGCGATCATCAAGCCGTTCAAGCTCGACGAAGTGAAGGAGGCGCTCCACGAAGTCGGCGTGTCGGGCATCACCGTGATCGAGGCGAAGGGGTTCGGCCGACAGAAGGGCCATACCGAACTCTATCGCGGTGCCGAATATGTCGTCGACTTCCTGCCCAAGGTGAAGCTGGAAGTGGTTGTGGAAGACGCGCTCGCCGCGCGCGTTGTCGAAGCGATCGCGGCCGCCGCGCATACCGGCCGCATCGGCGACGGCAAGATCTTCGTCCTGCCGGTCGAGAGTGCGCTGCGCATCCGCACCGGCGAGCGCGACGAAAACGCGATTTGACGCGCTGCAACATTTTCTTCCAAAGTAGCGGTGCGTCTTGAACCGACATCCGAGTCGCCGGGCCCCGCTCGGCAACATCAGCACCTGAAAGGACCATTTCATGGCCAACGACCCCGGCAAAATCCTGAAGATGATCAAGGACGAGGAGATCGAATGGGTCGACCTGCGCTTCACCGATCCCAAGGGCAAGTGGCAGCATCTGACGATGGTGTCGTCGGTGGTCGGCGAGGATGAGCTGACCGACGGCTTCATGTTCGACGGCTCGTCTATCGCCGGGTGGAAGGCGATCAACGAAAGCGACATGATCCTGAAGCCCGATCTCGACGCGGTCTATGTCGATCCATTCAGCGCGACGCCGATGCTGATCCTGTTCTGCGACATCGTCGAGCCGTCGACCGGCGAACTCTATTCGCGCGACCCGCGCTCGACCGCCAAGCGCGCCGAGGCATATCTCAAGAACACCGGCATCGGCGACACCGTCTATGTCGGGCCGGAGGCGGAGTTCTTCATCTTCGACAATGTCCAGTTCGAAACCAGCTATTCGACCAGCTATTACAAGATCGACGATATCGAGCTGCCGACCAACACCGGCCGCGATTACGAAGGCGGCAATCTCGGCCACCGTCCGCGCGCCAAGGGTGGCTATTTCCCGGTCGCGCCGGTCGACAGCTGCGTCGACATTCGCGGCGAGATGGTGTCGACGATGCTCGAAATGGGCCTGCCCTGCGACAAGCATCACCACGAAGTCGCCGCGGCGCAGCACGAGCTCGGCCTGACCTTCGGCACGCTCACCCAGACCGCCGACCGGATGCAGATCTACAAATACGTCGTCCATCAGGTCGCGCACGCCTATGGCAAGACCGCGACGTTCATGCCCAAGCCGATCAAGGAAGATAATGGCAGCGGCATGCACACCCATATGTCGATCTGGAACGGCAAGGAGCCGCTGTTCGCGGGCAATGGCTATGCCGGGCTGTCGGACACCTGCCTCTATTTCATCGGCGGCATCATCAAGCACGCAAAGGCCGTGAACGCCTTCACCAACCCGACCACCAACAGCTACAAGCGGCTGGTGCCGGGTTACGAAGCGCCGGTGCTGCTCGCCTATTCGGCACGCAACCGCTCCGCCTCGTGCCGCATCCCTTATGGCACCGGACCTAAGGCGAAGCGTGTCGAAGTGCGCTTCCCCGACGCGATGGCAAACCCCTATCTCGCTTATGCGGCGCTGTTCATGGCCGGGCTCGACGGCATCCAGAACCGCATCCATCCGGGCGAGGCGATGGACAAGAACCTCTACGACCTCCCGCCCGAGGAGCTGAAGGAAGTGCCGACGGTGTGCGGTTCGCTGCGCGAGGCACTCGAGAGCCTGGCCGCCGATCACGACTTCCTGCTGAAGGGCGACGTGTTCTCCAAGGACCAGATCGAAAGCTATATCGAGCTGAAGATGGAAGACGTCGCCCGCTGGGAAATGACCCCCAGCCCGGTCGAGTTCGACATGTATTATTCGAGCTGATCGCCGCGACCGGCAGTGCAAGAGGCAAGGCGCCCAGGGTGGAAACGCCCCGGGCGCTTTCTTGATACGGTTGACGACCACCGTCGTTACGTACGGCGGCGAGCGACAAAATCGCGTGCGAAACATCTTGCCGTCACGCATGATCGGGCGATGAACCGCCGCCAGACCCTGTCCGCACTGGGTGCCGCGATCGGCACTGCTGCCCTCAGTCCGCTTGCGATGTCGTTCGCGGCACACGCCGCCGATGGGCCGTCCCCCGCCGATCTGAAGGGCGACATCGCGATCCTGCGGCAGGCGCTCGCGCTGCATCCCGGCCTTTATCGCTATGCGACACTGGCGCAAGTGGCGGCGCGGATCGACCTGCTCGAACGCGACTGGCTGGCGGCGCCGGGCTCGGACGGGCGCTATCTCGCGCTGTCGCGCTTCCTGTCGACGATCCGCTGCGGCCACAGCTACGCCAATTTCTTCAACCAGAAGAAGGCCGTGAAAGCCGATCTGTTCGATCGCCCGACGCGGCTGCCGTTCGCGTTCCGCTGGATCGACGGGCGGATGATCGTGACCGCGGACCAGAGCGGCACCGGCCTCGTCGCGCCGGGGATGGAAGTGGTGCGGATCAACGGCGTGCCCGCAGGCGCAATGCTCGCCCGGCTGCTCCCCTATGTCCGCGCCGACGGCCACAACGATGCAAAGCGGGTCGCGCTGCTCAGCATGACCGGCGCCGACACGATCGAGACGTTCGACGTGTTCCACGGCCTGCTCTATGGCCCACCTGTGGGCGGCGTGCACCGGCTGGTGGTGCGCAAGCCGGGCGGCGGCGGCGAGGCGCGGATCGAGCTCATGCCGATCTCGCTCGCCGAACGCGCGGCGAAGGTGCCTGCCCGTGCCGGGTCGGACGACCCGCTATGGACCTGGCGGATGAGCGACGACGGCACCGCGCTGCTGACTATGCCGGGCTGGGCGGTCTACAACAGCAAATGGGACTGGCGGGCGTGGCTCGACGAACGGCTAGATTCGCTGGACGGCGCGCGCGGGCTCGTGATCGACCTGCGCGAGAACGAGGGCGGCAACGATTGCGGCGACCCGATCCTCGCGCGGCTGATCGACGCGCCGCTCAGCCCGCCGGGCGGCGTGCAGAAGGTTCGCTTCGAACGGACCCCGCCCGCAATCGACCGCTATCTCGATACGTGGGACGACAGTTTCCGCACGCTCGGCGTCGGCGGCAGGCGGCTTGCCGACGGGTTCATCGAACGGCCGGGCGGCAATGCCGACCTGACGATCGCGCCAGCGGGCAAGCCGCTGCGGCTGCCGGTCGCGGCGCTGATTGGCCCGACCAACAGTTCGGCGACGTTTCAGTTCGCAACGATGGCGCGCGCAAGCGGCAAGGTCCGGCTGTTCGGCGAAACCACCGGCGGCAACCGGCGCGGCATCAATGGCGGCTGCTTCTTCTTCGTGCGCCTGCCGGCGAGCGGGCTGGAGTTCGACTTGCCGCTGGTCGGCTATTTTCCGACCACGCCGCAGCCCGATGCCGGGCTCGACCCCGATGTGCGGGTAGCATCCACGGCGGCGGACATCGCCACCGGCTTCGACCGGCCGCTCGCAAGCTCGACGGCGTGGATCGGCCGCGCCTGATGCAACCGGTTTCGCCTTGCAACCCGCCTCGCCCCCAGCCATCTAGTCGCCATACCGTGATCTCGAAAACATGGAGGCGAGGATGCAGAGCTATCTGAAGCATTATATTGACGGCGCCTGGGTCGATAGCGACGGCGGCACACGCCACCACGTCATCAATCCGGCGACCGAGGCGCCCTGCACCGAAATCACGCTCGGGTCGCAGGCCGATGTCGACAAGGCCGTCGCCGCCGCCCGCCGCGCCTTTGCCAGCTGGTCGCAGACGAGCATCGAGGAACGCAGCGCGCTGCTGACCCGCATCATCGACGTCTACAAGGCGCGGATGCCCGATCTGGCGAAGACGGTGAGCGAGGAGATGGGCGCGCCGATCGGCTTTGCGAGCGCGGCGCAGGTGCCCGCCGGGCTCGGCCATTTCATCTCGACGCTGAAGGCGCTCGGCGATTTCCCGTTCGAGGAAAAGCTGGGCCGCGCGAAGGTGGTGCATGAGCCGCTGGGCGTCGTCGCAATGATCACCCCGTGGAACTGGCCGCTCAACCAGATCACCGCGAAGGTCGCGCCCGCGCTTGCGGCGGGCGACACGATCATTCTGAAGCCGTCGGAGGAAGCCCCGAGCTGTGCGGTGATCCTCGCCGAAATCCTGCAAGGGGCGGGCGTGCCGGCGGGTGTCTTCAACCTCGTCAACGGCGATGGGCCGGGCGTCGGCGCGGCGCTGTCGAGCCACCGCGACGTCGATATGGTGAGCTTCACCGGATCGACCCGCGCTGGCATCGCGGTCGCGCAGGCAGCGGCGGCGACGGTCAAACGCGTGCATCAGGAACTCGGCGGCAAGGCGCCGAACCTGGTGCTGGAGGGCGCCGACCTGCAGGCGGTGCTGCCACCGACGCTGATGGGCGTGCTCGCGAATAGCGGCCAGAGCTGCATCGCGCCGACCCGGCTGCTCGTCCACAAGTCGCAGAAGGATGCCGCGACCGCCGTCGCCAAGGCAATCATGGAGGGCGCTGCGGTCGGCGACCCGGGCGAGATGGGCGCGCATATCGGCCCGGTCGTCAACAAGGCGCAGTTCGACAAGATTCAGGGGCTGATCCAGTCGGCAATCGACGAAGGCGCGACGCTGGTCACCGGCGGCACCGGGCGGCCCGATGGGCGCAATTCGGGCTATTACATCAGGCCGACGCTGTTCGCCGACGTGACGCCCGACATGCGGATCGCGCAGGAGGAGACCTTCGGCCCGGTCGCGACGATCACCAGCTATGACAGTCTCGACGAAGCGGTCGGGATCGCCAACGACACGCCCTATGGCCTGTCGGCGACGATTTCGGGCGACCCCGCCGAAGCTGCCAAAGTCGCCCCGCGGCTGCGCGCCGGGCTGGTCACGATCAACAGCTGGAGCCCCGATGGCGCGGCGCCGTTCGGCGGCTACAAGCAATCGGGCAATGGCCGCGAGAACGGCAAATACGGCCTCGCCGACTTCATGGAAGTGAAGACGATCGTCGGCGCCCCGGCCTGAGCCGATGCGCATCGATGTGCTGATGCCCGCCGCCGACAGCGACTATCGGCTGGAGGCGGCGGCGATGCTCGACGAATATCGCCCCGCCTTTGCCGCGCGCGGGCTGACGCTGGCGCCGCGCCCCTGGACCGACGGACCGGGCGACGGCGCCGCGGCGGCGCTCGCGCTGTTCGCCTGGGGCTATCACCTCGCCGTCGCGCAGTGGGATGCGGTGCTGGAACGCTGGCCCGTTACGGTGCCGCTGTTCAATCCACCCGCGCTGATGCGCTGGAACACGCGCAAAACCTATCTGGCGACGCTCGCCGAGCGTGGCGTGCCGGTGGTGCCGAGCTGGTTCGGCGATGCCGATGCGGGCAGCATCGCCGCCGCCTTCGACCGCTTCGCCACTGACACCCTGGTCGTGAAGCCGCAAGTCTCCGGCGGCAGTTACCGGACCTGTCGCATCGGTCGCGACGATCCGGTCGAACGGCTCGCGGAGGCGATCGTCCAGCCTTTCCTGCCGGCGGTCGGCGACGAGGGGGAATTGTCGCTGCTGTTCATAGGCGGCGCATTCAGCCACGCGGTACGCAAGGTCGCGCGTGCCGGCGATTTCCGCATCCAGCCGCAATTCGGTGGGCAGCTGTCGGCGACTGATGCCGATGCCGAAAGCCGGTCGATCGCGATGCACGCACTCGCCGCGTTGCCGGCCGCGCCGCTCTATGCGCGTGTCGACCTGATCCGCTTGCCCCAAGGCGCGCTGGCGTTGATGGAGCTGGAAGCGATCGAACCCGATCTCTACCCCGATCTTGGCGACGACGTGCCCGGCAAGCTTGCGGACGCGGTCCTTGGCGCGCTCGGTCAATAATCCTTCGACACGCGCACGTTGACGCTCTGCCGCCCGAGCGTCGAGATCGTCGACAGGATCGACAGCCAGCGCGTGATCTGGAACTCGACCTGCGTCGCCGAATAACCCTGCCCGTCGGTGATGATCTCCGCATAGAGCCGCCGGGTGATGTACTTGCCCGCCGCGAACGAGGTGGTCCGCCCCACCGCCTTGTCGGCCGGGAGAATCCGCAGGCGATCGAGCCCGGCCACGCGGCGGAGCGCATTGATCGGGTTGAGCGCGCTTCCCCCCTCTTGCAGCGACGCGACGGCGGCGGCGAGCTGGAGCGCTTCGGGGGCGGAGAGCTGGGTGATCGATGTGCCGAACAACAGCCGCGACAGCAATTCGTCCTGCGGCAGCGCGGGCGTGC
The DNA here is from genome assembly GCA_002863155.1 of Sphingomonadaceae bacterium. Classification (GTDB taxonomy): domain Bacteria; phylum Pseudomonadota; class Alphaproteobacteria; order Sphingomonadales; family Sphingomonadaceae; genus Sphingomonas. Next base: position 11,238 of record PKED01000219.1, read on the forward strand.
TGGTGAAGCTGATCTCGGGTCGGGTCGCCTGGCCGGTGACGCGGATCGTCGCGCTGAGGCCCGTCGAATCGGCGTTGGCGGCGATGTCGATCGTCGGGTCGGGCGGCGAGTTGCCGGTGAACCGGATCGAACCCCGACTGATATCGAAGGTGCGGCCTGAAAATTCATAGGTGCCGCGCACGATGTCCGCCCGGCCGGAAATGGTCGGCGCATCGACGATCCCGCCCAGTTGCAGCGACGCCGACCACCGGCTCGACAGGCCGAGGCCGGAAACCTCAAGCCCGTCGGCGGCGCGGGCCCGCACATCGAGCCGCCATGGCTTCAGCGCGACAACGTCTTCCTCTTCACCACCCGGCAGGTTGATCTCGCGGACATTGAGTTTCGGGATCGCCGCCGCCGTCACGGCCTGGCCCAGCCGATATCGGCTCGCATCGAGCACGACATCGCCCGAGATCAGCCCGCCATCGCCGTCCGAGCGGATCGTGATCGGCCCGGTGATCGTCGCGCCGATATCGTCGCGGTTGATCATCACCGCCTTGTCCGCCTGGAGCCGCAATTCGATGCCGAAGCCGTGGACCGCCGCGAAATCGAAAGCGCCGGTGCCGCTCACCCGCCCGCCGCGCCCGGCATCGGCGGTGAAGTTGTCGATCCGCAGCACCGATCCGCCGAACACGCCCGAACCCTGTACGTTCGTCAGCACCGTGCCGGTACGCGCGCTTTCGATCCGCGCGCCCTTGGCCCGGAGCGCGCCGGTGATGCGCGGATCGTCGACCCTGCCGGTCAGGTCGGCGCCGATCGCGACCGGGCCGGACAGGTCGAACAACTCGATCCCGGTCAGCCGCCACAGCGTGTCCGCCGGCCCGTCATAGCGGACCTGCGCGAAAAGCTGGGCCTTCGTCAGCCGGTTGACGAGGTCGCCGTCGCCGAGCGGACTCAGCCGCGCTTGTCCGCGCCCGATCGTCTTGCCGCCCGACGCCATCACCGCGCGTAGCCCCAGGCTGTTCGCCTCGAGCACTCCGGTCAGCCCAAGATCGACCGGCTGCGAGGACAGTACCAGCCCCGCTCGACTCAGCCCGCGCACCGTCATCGCGATACGCCCGGTGGGCGCGGCGCCGCTCGCCTGCACATAGCGCAACGTGCCCGAGGCATTGCCCGCAAGCCCGAGCCCGGGATAGCCGATATCGAGGATCGACAGCGGCAACCGGGCAAGCGTCGCGTCGAGCTCGGTGGTGCCGCCTCCGAACCGCCCCGCCAGCTGCCCCTCGCCACCAGCGAAGCTCAGCCGGGCGGGCGCAAGCTGCCAGGTATCGCCGCTGCGGGTGACAATTGCCGGCGACAGCAATTTGATCGGGCGACGATCGACCTGCCCTTCGGCGGTGATGCTGTAGCGATCGGGCGTGACATCGGCGACGCCGCGCAAATCGAAGGCGCGCCCGCGCGTGCCGCTCAGCTGCGCGGTCACCCGGCCGCTGCCGTCGCGCAGCGATGCCGCGATGTTGAAGCGACCGAGCACGAGGCTTCCCTGTCGCAGCCCGGTCCCGCTTGCGGTCGCCTCGATCGAGGCGCCATCGGGGTCGAGCAAAGCGACCAGATCGAGCTTACCGCGCCGAAGCCGAGCCGCATCGGTGATCTGCGCGTTGCTGGCCTCCAGATGCGCCTCGACCCGCTGCACCTTGCCGACCGGCGCGAAGGCGAGTGCGCCCTGAGCGGCGCCGGTTACGTCGAGCCGCCCGTCAAAGCCGCCGGGAACCGCGCGCAGGCTGCCCGCCGCGTGCAGATCGGCGACGTCGAGCGCGGCGATGGCGATCGTCGCCTGCCCGCCCTTCGGCAGCAGGATCGTGCCGCGCCCCGCGAACCTGCCGAGCGTCGATCCGCCCGATGCGGTGAAGGCGAAACCCTCCGTTATGGGGTCGAGGTGCGCGACCACGTCGCGCAGCCCCATCGCGTCATTGGGTCGCGCGAATTTCAGGTCGACGGTCGGCCGTTCGAGCCGCCCGTCCAGCTTGAGGGTCAGCGGCCCATAGCGGCGCTGATTGCCGCTTCCTTCGAAATGCACACTGCCGTCGCGGCGCAGATAGCCGTTTCCGTTAATGCGGATATCGGGCGCGATCAGCACCAGCCGGTCGAAATGGAGGATGCCGTCGGTCGACTGGCGCAGCGCCGCCGTCAATTGCGGCAGCCCGCCGGCGAGCGAGGCGAAGAATTCATTGTCGAGTCGAGCAAAGCGCGCGCTGCCGGTGCCGGTGATCAGCGCGCCGCGCCCGCCAGGCGCGGGCCCGACTCGCAGCTTCGATGCGATGTCGACGATTCCCAGGCCGGGTATCAGCAAGCGGTCCACGGCGCCGCTCAGCCCTGCATCGAACCGCCCGGATTTCAGGTCGATGACCAGATTGAGTGCCCCGCGCAGCTTGTCCGACCTGAACGGGATGTTGTTGCCGATGATCTGCGCATTGGTCGCGCGCAGCACGCCCTGCGCCGACAGGTTGCGCAACACGCCGCCGACGAGCGCGTCGACCCCGGTCACGCGCGCGACGCTCAGGGCTATCGGGATCGCGACCGGCGGCGCCGTCAACCGGCCGTGACCCGCTGCCCTGACAACCTCGAACCCCTCCTTGCCGCCGAACTGAAGCCGGTCGGCGGTCAACCGATAATCGAAGCTCGCAGCGCCGAACGCGCCGTCGACGATCGTTCGCAGCTCGATGTTGCGGCCGCTCATCCGGTCGAGCACGCGCGCGGGATCGAGCACGCGCGTCCGCGTGCGGATGCTGCGCAGGGTGCCGCGACCAAGGTCGATCGCGCCGCTCGTCTCGACCGCCAGCGCGCGCGACCGCAGCGACAAGGTGCCGTCGATCACGCGGTCGGCCAGCGTCGCCGCGCCGCTGACGGCGACAGCCGGCGCAAACAGCCTGGCCGCCTTGCCCTGCACCACCCCGTCGGCGTGCAGGGTGCCGCCGAGCGAATAGCGACCGGCGTCGTTGGCAAGCCGCAGGTCGAGCGCCGGGGCACCCGCCACGCGACCACGCGCGCGGCCCCGCCAGCGCGACCAGCTGCCATCGCCCGCGACGGCGAGATCGATCGGCTTGGCGATGCCGGTGAGTTGCGACAGCACGCCCGCCTTTGCGCCACGCGCGCGCAGATCCAGGTCGAACCGGTCGCGGTCCGGCGCCACGTCGAGCATCAGCGCGAGATCGTCGCTCCCCTCGATCCGTGCAGTCAGTTCCACCAGCGCCCGCTGGTTGCGCACGTCACCGCGCGCGCGGACACGGCCGGTTCGCTCGACGCCGGTCACGCCCTTTGCGACGACCAGCCGGTCAATCACGAGCCGCCCGACGCGGATGTCAAAATCGGGCAGGATCGGCCCGCGTATCTTAGACGGGACCAGCTCGGGTGCTTTGAGCAGCGTCGCGCTCGGGATATCCAGCGCGACGATATCGAGCCGGTTGTTGAGCCAGGCGAGCGGCCGCCAGTCGAGCTGCGCGCGCGGCACTGTCAGGATCGTCCCGCGCGGGTCGCTGATCCGCACGTTCATCAACGTCGCCTTGGACCAGACCGAGCCGGTGATCCGACCGACCGAGAAACGCAGGCCATTGGCGGGGCGCTGGGCGGCGATCTGATCGGCGATCAGGCGGTGGCCGAAGCTGGTGTCGAGCAACGCAAAAGCAGCGCCCGCGATCAGCAGCAGCGCGATCAGGCCGACCGCGAGGCGCCACCACAAGCCGCGCCGACGCGGTACGGCAGGGGCAGGAGGCTCGGCTGCTTCGGTCAAAAAGCCTGCCCCAGCGAGACATAGACGGCGATGCGCGGATCGCCCTGCTGCGGATTGATCGGGGTGCCGACATCGATCCGGATAGGCCCGAAATTCGAATAATAACGCAGGCCGACGCCCGCGCCATATTGCAGCCCGGTAAACCTCGGCAGATCGGCGGTATAGATATTGCCGGCGTCGAAAAAGGGCACGACGCCAAACGGGCCAAACGCCTTGATCCGCGCCTCCAGCGAAAATTCGGTCAGGCTGCGCCCGCCGATCGGATCGTTGTTCGGATCGCGCGGGCCGATCGCCTGAAAGCCGTAGCCGCGCACCGATGCCCCGCCACCGGCATAGAAACGCCGCGACGGCGCGATCGCGTCGCGCGGCGCGCCGAGGATGGTTCCCAACCTAACCCGCCCGGCAAGCACCACCCGGTCGCCAAAGGCCTTGTAACCGCTCGCGTCGAACTGGATTTTGGCATAACCGAACACATTGCCCTGCAGCGATACTTCGGGCGAGAGCCGCGCACCGATCCGGAACCCGTTGGTCGGGTTGAGCAGATCGTCCGATCCGTCATAGGTCAGGCTGGTCGGCAGCGCACCGATGAAGAAGGTGCGCCGACGCGGGGTGCCGGTCGCCTCGATGACGTCGCGCTCATCCGACGCCGCCAGTTCGGCACCAAGCGACCAGGTCCATTTCTTTTGAAAGAAGATCGTCGTCTGGCGCTCCAGGCTCCCCGAGAGCGAGAAGGTGGTTGCCTGATAGGCCGCGCGATTGATGTTCGCCGCCGAGAGTTGCGCGGTCAGCACCCGGTCGCGACCCCGGAAATTGTTGCGGCGGAAGATCACCGCCGCCGATTGCTCCTGCGTGCCGGCGACACCGCGCAGCGTAAGCGCGCCTTCGGGCGGAAACAGGTTGCGGTGGGTCCAGTCCACCTCCGCGCGGATGCCTTCGCCGGTGCCATAGCCGAGCGCGCCGGCAATCGTGCGGGGCGGCGCCGGCTGGAGCGTGACGGCGATGTCGACCGTGCCGGGCGCGGTGCCCTCGACCGGCTTGACCTCGGCCGACGAAACGATGCCGGTCTGAATCAGCGCGCGGCGAAGATCGTCAAGCGCGGTGCCGTTATAGGGCTCGCCGGGCCTGAACCGGGCGATTTCCTGCATGTGCCGCGCGTCGAATACCTTGTTGGGCGGCGAGACGATCCTGCCGAATACCCGCGCGCCGCCGGGATCGACCGGCAGGTTCAGGCTCGCCTTGCCGGTCGCATGATCGATGACGACCGTCGGCTCCTGAACCTCGGCAAAGGGGAAGCCGCGTTCGGCAAGCTGGGCGCGGAGCTCGGCGGTGCCGCCGGCGATCTTGTCGGCATCGACCGGATCATCGGTCGTCACGCCGAACGCCTCGCGCAGGACGGCCGCCTTGTCGCCCGCCGCATCGAGCCCCGGCACCGCGACCGTTTCGAGCTTGTAGAGCTTGCCCGGCTCGACCGTGAGCGTCACGACCGGTCTGCCGCCTTCGGTGTCGACGCCGCTGGTGACGCGGGCGTCGTAATAACCGATGCCGCGCAGCAGCGTGACGAGCAACGTCACATCCTCGCGCGCGCGGCGATCGATCTGCGCCGCGTTGGACGGATCGCCGACATGTGCCTTCAGCGCCGACAGGCTGTTGAAGCGCTGCAGGAACAGCGCATCGGTGATGCCTTCGATGCCGTCGACGCGGTAGGCATATCGAGTCAGCTCGGCGATGTCGGATTTGCCGGTTGCGGTGCTTTCGCTGGCATCGGCCTGGGTCAGATCGGGCCAGTCGACGCCGAGGCCAGGCAGCGGCGCCAGCGGCGCGTCGGGATCGAGCACCGGCGATTGCGGCGCGCGTTGCGGCGGCGACGCCGGTGGCGGGGCTTCGGCGGGAGGCGATGCAGGCGGCGGCACGACTTGCGCGCCTGCCGTCATGGGGACCAGCAAGCCCAAGAGCAGACCGGCCAAGCCCATGCCCCTCCAGCCTGAAAATCCTGCGCCCATGACGCCGCTCTAGCGAGCAAAACCGCCCAGCAACAGGCCCGGCGGTGCAACGATCGCGCCGCCGCCTCGGCGACCGTCGGATCAGTGGAGCGTGCTGCCGCCGCGCTGGCCGAGCTTGGCGATCAGCCGCTCGATCTGCCGCCACCGGCAGAAGCTGGGCACGTTGCCCTGGTTGCGGCTGGCGTCCGCACGGGCCGCGGCCTGCAGCACCGCGCCCTCCCCGAATTCAGACATGAGCGATACGGCGGTGTCGAGCGTCGCACGGTCGGCGATGTAGCAAAGGGCCTCACCGCCATCGGCAGCCGCCGGATCAAGGGGATCGAAGTGCATGGACGCGCCCTAGCGCCAAAGCTGCGTCGATCGCGTTACGCGCATTGGTAAATGCCGCGAAAGCCATGATGGACTGGCGCGGCCCCGATGATCGTGGCAGGGCGGATGGATGACCGACCGACCTCCGCGCCGCTTTGCCATGGGTGGCGGCATCCTGCTGGCACTCGGCGCGATCGTCGGCGCGATGGCGGGCGGTTATCAGGGCCAGCCGAGCCTGGGCCTGCTGATCGGGCTGGCCGCGGGCACGGCGCTGGCAATCGCCGCCTGGCTGCGCGACCGCGCGCGCTGATCACTTCAACCGGCGCGTCAGCCGCACGACGCGGCCGATCACTTCGAGCGTGCTGACAATCATCACCGGATAAAGCGGGTTGTCGCTCGTCACGACGACGCCACCGCGCTGCCTGGCGAGCCGTTTGACGACCAGCACGCCATCGATCCGCGCAACGAACAGCGCGCCGGCGGCAGTCGCTTCGAGCGAGCGATCCGACACATCGACGAGCAGCTCGTCTCCATCCGCGATCGTCGGCATCATCGAATCGCCACGCGCGGTCACGATCGTCGCATCGCCGGGGCGGACGCCCAGGCGCCGCAGCAGCGCCGGGTCGATCGCTTCGCCGTCCGCAGCGATATCCGCCTCGACCAGCGCGCCCGGTCCTGCAGACACCGCCACCAGGTATCGCGGCACGCGGACCAGCCCCGCCGCGGCCGTTTCCGGCCCGCCCAACAACGCCTCGCCGATGCCGAGATAGGCAGCGAGCGTGCGGCGATCGCTCTCCGCCAGACGGCGCGGCGACCCGCGCTGGACGAATTGCTGAAGATAGGCGGCGTTGCGTCCGATCAGCCGGGACAGCGCCGCGAGGCTTTCGCCCCGCGCCTCGGCAGCGGACATCAACGCCGATCTCGGATCTGCCGAATGCATGGCTCGTCTTATCTGTAGGAAAATTCCTAGACAAGTCGGAAATGCTGGAACAAATAAAGAACATCGACGCGACTCGGGAGAATTTAAATGTCCACATTGGTCGAAATTGATCGGTTCCTGCGGCGGAGCGGCATGTCGCCGACTCGCTTCGGCCTGCTGGCGATCAAAGACAGGAGCCTGGTTCACGACCTTCGTCGGGGACGCAAGCTTCGACCGGACACCGAGGAGCGGATCGCCGCCTTCATGAAAGAGCGGCACTGATGGCGCGCGACGTGGGGATGGTGCTCGCGCGCGGGCTGAGGGGCGCCGCGCAGCTCGCGGGTTGCCCGGTCGATGTGGTCGCGAGCGACTGGCGCAGCTGGGCCAGCGTGACATTTGCCGGGGCACGTCATCGGCTGTCGCTGGCCGCGCCTGCTTCGGCCGCGCTCGACCACTGGCTGGGGACGCTTGCCGAACAGGATTTCAACCTACCCGGCCACCTTGTCGCCGATCTGAACCTGGTCACGGTGCGACGTGGCGGCGCCCTGGTCGAAGCCGATCTGGAAATATTGACTGTGGAGGCGGATTAATAGCCGGCGGCGAGGCGGCGCAGCGTGCCGAGTGCGGCGTCGCTGCCCGGGCGTGGCAGCCGCTCCGCCCGTTCGGTCACGCCGCGTTCGAGACGTTCGAGCAGGGCGGCGATCGTCGCTTCGGTATCGCGCGAGGGCGCCTGACGGACCGGCAACGGCGCGTCGCCGGACACCGATCGGACGATCGGGGTGAGCTCGAAGGTTTCGATGCGCTCGCCCGGCGCAAAGCGCGGCAGCGGCGCGGGCTCGCCGGTCGCGGCGGCAAAGGCTTCGGGATCGAAGGCCGCAAGCGGCATGTCGAGATTGTCGGGCAAGTCACGGACCAGATCGACGTCGGCGTCTAGATCGCCCTCAAGGTCGGCGCCGAGATCGGCGTCGACGGGCACCCCAGCCGGGTCATCGAGCGGGCCTGCCACCTGCGGGGCGTGAATGTCGAGAAACGGCGTGCCGAGGTCGCGGTGCGCGAACAGCGGCGCACGGGGTGGCGCGTCGGGATGGGCATCGGCGCGGCGGACGACGGGGATCGTTGCCTCCATCTCGTGCCGATCGGCGCCACCGAAGCGGAACGCGCGGTGGCCGATCAGTGGAAACAGAGCGAACCACGTCAAGAAGCCGGCAAACCCGCCGCCGATCAGGATGAGTACGAGCCGCGCGGTCACGCCAAGCGGCGGTTCGGCAGCGGCGACGACCGTTGGCAGGCCGCTGGCAAGGACGAGTCGTTCGAGAATCTCGACCGGAACCAGGGCGAATCCGATCGCCAGGACGACCCCGGTTGCGATCCCGATCGTCGATGCAGCGGGCAGTATCAGGCGCGAGCGGCGGAAGGACGGGACCATGGCGACAGCTTATCCCCGGTTTCGATTAGCTTTTGGTAAACAGGCGCGTAACGCTCGACATTGACGGCCCAGTTGCGCTCCGCCGCGACAAAGGCACGACCGCGGGTCCGCCGCGCGTCCCATGCCGCCCGATCCTCGAACAGCCCGGCGAGCGCGCGCGCCATGGCCTGCGGATCGTCGGGCGCGAACAGCGTGCCGGTGACGCCATCGACCACGAGCTCGCGATGCCCCCCGACATCGGACGCCGCGACGAGCCGACTCTGCGCCATCGCTTCGAGCGGCTTGAGCGGGGTGACCAGATCGGTCAGCCGCATCCGCTTGCGCGGATAGGCGAGCACGTCGATGACGCTGTAATAGCGCTCGACCTCGTCATGCGGGACGCGGCCGACGAAATGGATGTGGCGCGCGACCGGCGACGCTGCTGCCTGCGCGCGCAAGGATGCTTCGCATGGACCGCCGCCGACCAGCACCAGCTTGGCGCGGGGGCGTGCGGCGACCAGCGCGGGCATGGCGGCCACCAGATCGTCGAGCCCCTCATAATCGTAGAAGCTGCCGATGAAGCCGACGACCTCGTCCCCAGCGATGCCGAGCGACGCCGCGAGCGCCGCGTCATAAGGGGCCGGTTCGCCGAACAGGGTCAGGTCGACACCGTTGGGCGACACCATGATCTTGGCCGGATCGATCCCCCGCGCGATCAGATCGCCACGCAAGCCTTCACAGATCACCGCGACTGCATCGGCGCGGCGAACCGCCCATGTTTCGAGCATGCGGGTCGCGCGGTAGCGGAACGATCCTTCGGTGCCGGTGCCGTTCCCGACCGCCGCATCCTCCCAAAAGGCGCGGATTTCATAGATCAGCGGCACGCCAAACCGCCGCCGCGCCCTCAGCGCGGCCAACGCGTCGAGCACCGGCGAATGCGCGTGAAGAATGTCGGGCCGGAACGATTCGACGACGTCGCCGATGCGCGCGGCAAAGGCCGTCACCTCGCGCCACTCGCCAAGCGGAGACGAGGCAGCGGGCGGCGTGGCGGTGCGGTGAAAGTCGATGCCGTCGATCGTTTCCGCCACCGCCGGCGCCGGGCCATGGCGCGGCCCGGTGACCGCCGCCACCTGCCACCCTCGCGCCATCTGCGCCTTCAGAATCGCGCGGGTACGGAAGGTATAGCCGCTGTGCAGCGGCAGGCCGTGATCGAGAATATGCAGGATCCGCATGACGCCCCGACCCTTGGCACGCGAGTGTTTAACGCCGCGTCAACCCGAGCCCGGCTAAGCCGGAAAAAAGCGGCCGTCCCACCGCGCCGACCCAGCAAGCGACAGGCAGACCGATGATCGACAATTTCGCGCTCGGACTCAGCCACCTGCTGATGATGATCGCCGCCGTCATCCTGCTTCGCCGTCGCGACCTCGATCGCGAGGAGCCACCGGCGGGAGATGGTCGCGGTGCGTGATCTCGCGTTCATCGGCTTTCTGGTTGCGCTGTTCGGGATGGGGTTTCGCCGTCCGTTCCTGTTCGTGCTCGCCTATGTCTATATCGACCTCGTCTCGCCGCAGCGGCTGACCTATCTGCTGCTCAATTCGGTCCCGATTTCGCTAATCGCGGTGGTCTTTGCGGTGGGCGGATGGGTGCTTGCCGACGACAAGCGCGATACACGCGTCGCCCCGCGCCAGCTGATGCTGTTCGCGCTGCTCGGCTATTGCGCGGTGACGACGCGGACGGCCGACTTCCCCGTTGAAGCGCTCGAGAAATGGGATTGGGTGTGGAAGGCGCTCGCCTTTGCGATCTTCCTGCCGCTGACGCTGCGCACCAAGCTGCGGATCGAGGCGCTGCTGCTGTTCATGGTCCTGTCGGCCGCGTCGATCATCATCGTCGGCGGCATCAAGACGATATTCTCGGGCGGCGGCTATGGCGAGCTCAACCTGATGGTGACGAGCAATTCGGGCCTCTACGAAGGCAGCACCATTTCGACCATTGCGGTCGCGATCGTGCCGCTGATCCTGTGGTTCAGGCGGCACGGCACGATATTTGCGCCGGACTGGCGAGTGAAGGTCTTCGCCTACGCTCTGGTGTTCGCCAGCCTGCTGATCCCGGTCGGGACGTCGACCCGCACTGGCCTGTTGTGCATTGTGTTGCTGGCGGTACTGATGCTGCGCGATGCCAAGCGGCGGCTGATCTACCTCGCGCTGATCGCGGCGACCCCGGCGATCGTCTATCCGCTGCTGCCGAGTTCGTTCATCGAACGGATGCAGACGATCAAGGGCTATCAGGGCGACAGTTCCGCCTCGACCCGGGTCGCGGTGTGGCAATGGACGATCGATTATGCACGCGACCATCCCTTTGGCGGCGGCTTCGAGGCCTATCGCGGCAATCACATCCGCTTCGAAACGGTGAAGGCGGTCGGCGACGGCAACAACCGGACGCTTGAGCGCAAGCTGGAGGTCGACAAGGCGCGCGCCTATCACAGCGCCTATTTCGAGATGCTGGGCGAGCAGGGCTATTTCGGGCTCGCACTGTGGCTGCTGATCAATATCGCCGGGATTTTCCGGATGGAAGTGATCCGCCAGCGCTACCGGAAGCTGCCGGCGATGGCTTGGGCGGTCCAGCTGGCAGGCGCGCTGCAATCCGCGCATATCGTCTATCTGCTGGGCGCCGCGTTCGTCGCGATCGCTTTCCAGCCCTTTATCTACATGTTGATCGGCGCCCAGATCGGCCTCGACACCTATCTTGGGCGAAAGCGCGCCGAAGCATTCCGGCAGCCTTTCCGTCGCAGCCGTCCCGCTGCTGCTCGGGCGGCCGTAGCATGAGCGGCACCGAACTGCGCGCCCTTACCGGGATGCGCGGCCTCGCCGCATGGATGGTCGTTGCCTATCATATCCGCGGCAGTATCGCCGGGCTGCCGCAGGCGATCGAGGGCGTGCTCGCCAAGGGATATCTCGCGGTCGACTTCTTCTTCCTGCTGTCGGGGTTCGTGATCTGGCTGACCTATGCGGAACGGTTGCGCCGCGACGGGCTGGCCGGTGTGCCCCGCTTCCTTTGGCGGCGGCTGGCGCGGATCTGGCCGTTGCATCTGGTAATGCTGGCAGCGGCCGTTGCGCTCGCGCTGTTGCTGGCCGCGACCGGGCGACACGATCCCGCACGCTTCCCCTTTGCCGAGCTGCCGCTGCACGTGATGCTGGTTCAGAACTGGGGGGCGACGAATGCGCTCAGCTGGAACGATCCGGCCTGGTCGATCAGCTGCGAGCTGGCCGCCTATCTGATGTTCCCCGCGCTGGCGATGGCGATCGATTGGCGGCGGCTGCCGAGCTGGGCGGTGATCGGCGCGGTGGTCGGAATCGTCACCCTGCTGCACCTGGTCTTTGCATCCAAGGGGGCGCCGACGCTCGGGAGCGACATTACTAGGCTGGGTGTGATGCGCTGCATCGCCGAGTTCGCCGCCGGTACCGCTGTCGCCGCATTGTGGGCACGCTGGCGGGGAATGTCGATCGCGTTGGTCGGCGTCGCGACACTCGCGATCGCGCTGACCGTCGGCTGGGCGGTCGGCCTGCCCGAGACGCTGGCGGTTCCCGCGCTGTTCGCCGCGCTGTTGATGGTGCTTGCGCTAACGGCGGGCCGACCGCGCAACCCGCTAGAGGGGGCCGTGGTGCATTATCTCGGCGAGATCAGCTACGCGACCTACCTTGGCCATTTCCTGCTGTTCTTCGTCTTTAAATTGGCGTTGGTGCATGATGCAACCGCCGTCCCGGCATGGCAGATAGCACTTTACCTGGGGCTTGTCCTCGCAAGCTCGGCGGTGCTGTTTCACTGGGTCGAGCGGCCGGCACAGCGCATCCTGAACGGCTGGCGGCCATGGGTGCCGGTGCACAAGCTGCCCCCTGCCTGCTGACCGGCACCCAGTGCGAGATCGCGATCAGGCAGGCTGCGATATGCGCTCGCCCAGCATCGTCATCAGCGCATCGTTGAAGGCGGGAATATCGTCGGGCTTGCGGCTGGTGATCAGACGGCCATCGACCACGACTTCCTCGTCGACCACCTCGGCACCGGCGTTGCGCAGGTCGGTGCGCAGCGACGGCCAGCTCGTCGCACGCTTGCCGCGCACCACATCGGCCTCGATCAGCAGCCAGGGGGCATGGCAGATCGCGGCGACCGGCTTGCCCGCTTCCGCAAAGGCACGGATGATCGCGGTGGCGGTCGGCTCAAGCCGCAGCGCGTCGGGATTGGCGACTCCGCCGGGCAGCACCAAGGCGTCGTAATCGGCGATCTCGACCTCATCGAGAGTGATGTCGGGCGTGATCGTCTCTCCCTTCTCGTCATGGACCATGCCTTGGATGGGATCGGTCGCGATCGAAGCGAGGGTAACGCTCGCCCCTGCATCCATCAGCGCTGCACGCGGCTGAAAGAGCTCGGACTGTTCGAAACCGTCGGTGGCGAGGATGAGCACGCGAGCGTTGGTGACGTCGGGCATGGCAGTTCTCCGTTTGGGGGGGACACTTTCCACCAACGGCTGTGCCCCGCCGGTGTTCCCGGGGAACGAAGTGCGACCGACGCGCATTGATGGCGCAGCGCAACCGGAACGGGGACGATGGCTCAGCTGCACTATTGCGACATCACCATGCCGGGCATTTCGCGGCGCAAGCGGCGCAATGGCTGGGCTTACCACACCCCCGACGGCACGCGCATCAGCGAGCCCCAGGAGATCGACCGGCTGAATCGCATCGGGCTGCCGCCCGCCTATCGCGACGCCTGGTTCTGCCCGCGCGCCGACGGCCATATCCAGGCGGTGGGATGGGACGAGCGCGGTCGCAAGCAATATCGCTATCACCCCGATTTCCGCGCTGCCCAGGACGCGGAGAAATACGAACGCTGCGTCGAATTCGGCCGCCAATTGCCGCGGCTGCGCACGCAGGTCGAAGCAGACCTCGCCCGGCGCGACCTGTGCCGCGACCGTGCAGTGGCGGCGATCGTCCGGCTGCTCGATCGCGGGCATCTGCGCGTCGGCAATGAAACCTACACACGCGCGAACCGCAGTTTCGGAGCAACGACGCTGCGCAAGCGCCACGCCGTCATCGTTCGGTCGCGGCTGAAGCTGGAATTCACCGCCAAGTCCGGCAAGCGCAAAACGCTGACCATCACCGACGCGTCGCTCCAGCGCTTCGTCCGCAAGTGCCAGGATCTGCCGGGGCAGCACCTGTTCGGCTGGCTCGATGCCGAAGGCGTGTCGCGGCCGGTGACGTCGACCGACGTCAACGCTTATATCTGCGCGGCGATGGGCGAAGGTTTTTCGGCCAAGAATTTCCGCACCTGGGGCGCCAGCGTCATCGCGTTCGGCACGCTGGCCGAGGCACGCGATCCGATCACCCTCGCGGCGATGCTCGATCCGGTGGCCCAGGCCCTGGGCAACACGCCGACGATGGCGCGCAAATCCTATGTCCATCCTCTGCTGATCGCGGTGGTGAAGGACGACCAGATGGGCTTTCGCACCCGGATGAGCCTGCCGCGCGCAACCCGATGGCTGTCGCGTCACGAGCGCGGACTGCTCTCCTTTCTCGAAAGCGCCGCGACGGCCAACGAGGCGCGCGCCGCCTGATCGAGCCGCGATGGACGCTCTTTGCGATCCCGTCGCTGCGCCCTAAGGCATCGCCATGAGGAGCATCATGCCCGCAACCATCACCAACAACAGCAGCACGCCGACGCTGCGCATGCCGCAGATCGACGTCGATCTTTCCCAGCTTTTAGCCGACAGTCTGTATTGGCTGCAGACGCATTGGGTACGGATCATCATCGCGCTGGTCGTGGCGGTGACGATCATGCTAATCCTGCGCGGCGTGCGTGGCCTGGGCGTGCGGCTGTGCAACCGCAGCCGCCCCGGCGACAATGGCTGGTGGCGGATCGCCGGGCGGACGCTTTCACGAACCGGGCGCTTTTTCAACATCATGGTCGGGCTCCAGCTGGCAAGCGGCATCGCCGATCCGCCCGATGTCGTCGGCTTTGCGATCAAGACGCTGTTCACGGTCGCCGCCGTCTTCCAGGGCGCGATCTGGGCGCGCGAACTGATCCTCGGCGCGATCGAGCAGCACGGCCATCGCGACGGGCAAGGGCCGGACAGCCTCGCCAGCGCGTTCAGCATCATCCGCCTGCTGGTGACGTTCGCCGTCTTCGCGATCGCGCTGGTCGTCGTGCTAGACAATGTCGGCGTCAACGTCACCGGGCTGATCGCAGGGCTGGGCGTCGGCGGTATCGCGATCGGTTTGGCGGCACAGGGCATCTTCGCCGATCTTTTCGCGGCGCTTGCGATCATCTTCGACCGGCCTTTCCGCGTCGGCGACGTCATCAGCTTCGACCAGACGACCGGCACGGTCGAGGAGATCGGGCTAAAATCGACGCGCGTCCGCCCGCCGACCGGCGAGGAGCACATCATCGCCAACAAGCAGCTGCTCGAAAAGGAAATCCGCAACATCACGCGGCGCGAGCATCGCCGCCACAAATTCGTGCTCGGCGTAATCTACCAAACCTCCCCCGACGTGATCGCCCGCATCCCCTCGATGCTGCGCGAGGAAGTCGAGGCATGCGGCCAGGTGTTCGTGCAATCGGGCTTTGCCGGTTTCAATGCCAGCAGTCTGGACGTCGAGCTGGAATATGACACGCCCGACCCGGCCTTCGCGCCCTGGTACGAAGCCCGCCACAAGGTAGGCCTCGCGATCCTGCGCCGCTTCGCCAGCGAAGGCATCGAATTCGCCTATCCGACCCAGACGACCTTCACCTCGGCGCCCGACGGGACGATGATCATGCCCTATGCCGAAGTGCAGGCAGTCAAGCGGATCGATCTGAAGGACAGCGAAACCTAGATGCCGCCCTCGTCGAGGCTGAGCAGTGTCGCGTTGCCGCCTGCGCTGGTCGTGTCGGTCGAGGTGTGACGCTCGACGCAGAAGCGGTGGAGGTAATGCGGGCCGCCCGCCTTGGGGCCGGTCCCCGACAGCCCCTCGCCGCCAAATGGCTGCGAGCCGACGACCGCGCCGATCATCGAACGGTTGACGTAGAGATTGCCGACTTTCGCGCGTTCCTCGGCCAGTTCGCCCGCGCGCGCAATGCGGCTGTGGAGCCCCATCGTCAGGCCATAGCCCTTGGCATTTACTCGGCTTATCGTTTCGGCGAGCTTGCCCGCGGGCCAGGTCGCGACATGGAGGATCGGGCCGAACCATTCCTGAGTCAGATCGTCGGGCGACTTCAGCCGGATCAGCGTCGGCGGTACGAACAGCCCCGTCGTCGGCGCGTCGAGCGTCTTGATGATGTGCGGCTCCTGCTCCGCGCGATAGGCCATCAGCCTGTTGTACGCCGCCCGGTCGATCACCGGACCGACATCGGTGCGCGGATCGGCGGGATTGCCGAGGATCAGCAGGTCCATCGCGCCCGACAGCATCTCGATGACGCTGTCGGCGATTTCCTCCTGCAGCAGAAGCAGCCGGAGCGCCGAACAGCGCTGCCCCGCCGAGCGAAACGCACTGGTGACGACGTCCTGCACCACCTGTTCGGGCAGCGCGGTCGAATCGACGATCATCGCGTTGATGCCGCCCGTTTCGGCGATCAGCGGGACGATCGGGCGGTTGTCGTCTTCCAGCAGCGCGCGGGCGATCTTCTTCGCGGTGGCGGTGGAGCCGGTGAAGGCGACGCCTACGGTGCGCGGATCGGCGGTGAGCGCCGCGCCCACTTCCGGCCCGCCGGGAACCATGATTAGCGCGTCCTTGGGCACACCGGCGTCATGCGCCAGCTGCACCGCGAACGCTGCAATGCGCGGCGTCTGCGGCGCCGGTTTTGCGACGACGGTGTTGCCGGTGACGAGCGCCGCCACCGTCTGCCCTAGGAAGATCGCGAGCGGAAAATTCCACGGCGCGATCGTCGCCCACACGCCGCGCCCCTCGAAGCGGAGCGTGTTGCACTCGCCGGTCGGTCCTGGAAGGTCGATGGGGTGCAGGCCGTCGCGCGCCTGCTGCGCATAGTAACGGCAGAAATCGACCGCCTCGCGGACCTCGCCAAGCGCGTCGGGGATCGTCTTGAATGCTTCCTGCACACAGATCGCCATGAGTTCGTCGCGGTGCGCTTCGAGGCTGTCCGCGAGGCGGTCCAGGCAGGCGGCGCGGTCCTCGACCGATCGCGCGGCCCAGGCGAAAAAGGCGGCGTGCGCCCTGCCAACCGCCTTACCCGCATCGACCGCATCTAACCCGTTCGTCCCGAGCGAAGTCGAGGGAGGGGTCGCAAGCCGGTCGCGTGGTGTCTCGACTTCGCTCGACACGAACGGTTGGGGCTTCGCGACCTTCGCAGCGACCTCCGCCAGTACCGCGCGATCTGCCAGATCGATCCCCGTCGAGTTCCGCCGTCCTGCCCCGAACAGATCGACCGGCAGCGGAATGCTCGGATGACGCGCACCACCCACCGCCGCGATCTTTTCAACCGGATCGGCGAGAATCTCGGCCTCGCTCAACCGCTCGTCCGCCAATTGATGCACGAAGCTTGAGTTCGCGCCATTTTCCAGCAGCCGCCGGACGAGATACGCCAGCAGGTCGCGGTGCCCGCCGACGGGGGCGTAGATGCGGCAGTGATAGCCATGCTCGCGTACCAGCCGCTCGTAAAGGCCGTCGCCCATGCCGTGCAGCCGCTGGAATTCGAAATCGCGCGCCCCATTTTGATTTCTTGGGCCGGCCCAGTCGATGATCGTCGCCACCGTCAGCGCATTGTGGCTGGCGAAGGCGGGGCGGATATTCGTAGCCTCGAGCATGTCGCGCGCGCAAGCGAGGTAGGAAACATCGGTCGCCGCTTTGCGCGTGAACAGCGGATAATCGCTCAGCCCCTCGACCTGCGTGCGCTTGATCTCGCTGTCCCAATAGGCGCCCTTCACCAGCCGGACGTTCATCACCCGGCCGAGGTCGTTCGCCCAGGCGATCACCGGCCGCGCACGCTTGCCATAGGCCTGCACCGCCATGCCGAAGCCATCCCAGCCCCTCAGCGCGGGCAACGCCGCGACAGCGCCGATGATGTCGAGGCTCATCTCGAGCCGCTCGGACTCCTCGGCGTCGACCGTCAGCGCGATGCCCTTGCCCGCCGCCTGCACCGCCAGGGCCTCGAGCATTTCGATCAGCTCGGCGACGCATGCGTCCCAGCGCGCGACTTCGTAGCGCGGGTGGAGCGCCGACAGCTTGACCGAGATCGAATGCCCCGCCGCCGCATTGCCGCCGACCGCGTCGATCGCCCGGACATAAGCATCGAAATAGCGTTTGGCGTCTCCTTCCGTCCGCGCAGCCTCCCCCAGCATGTCGAAGCTGGCGGTGAAGCCCTTGTGCTCGGGCTTCGCCATTCGCGCCATCGCTTCGTCGATCGTGCGGCCCATGACGAAAATCTCGCCCATCATCTTCATCGCCGCGCCGACCGCCTGCCGCACGAACGGCTCGCCCGCGCGCGCGATCAGACGGCGCAGCGCCGACTGCTTCTCCCCCTCGCCCACCAGCGCGCGGCCGATCACCAGACCCCAGGTCGCGGTGTTGACTAGCGCTGACGAGGACTGCCCGGTATGCGCGCGCCAGTCGGCATCGCCGAGCTTGTCGGCGATCAGCAGGTCGGCGGTTTCGGGGTCGGGAACGCGCAGGAACGCCTCGGCAAGCGACAGCAGCGCCACGCCTTCGGACGAGTTCAGCCGATATTCCTGCAGGAACCGGTTGACCCACCCTTTCCCCTGCGCCGCGCGCAGGTCCGCGAGCAACCCCGATGCGTGCCCGAGAATCCGGTCGCGCGAGTCGGGCGTCGACGCGGCGCGCGCCAACAGGCCCTTTAGTACATCGGGTTCGCTCGCGCGGTGCAGGCGGGCCATGGTTTCGCGGGGAGAGGACGTTACGTCAGCCGACATCTTCGTGTATCCGGTTTCGCGTGGTAGGTCGTTGGGCTTGCGGGAGGCGGGCTTGCAGGCCTATCTCGGCTCCGCGCTATGCAAGCAAACACGCCGGAGGGGAATGCCGTGACGACGATCACGATACAGGAAATGGCGGCAACGCGCGTCGGCACCGAACAGGTGTCCGACTGGGTCGAGGTCAGCCAGGAAATGATCAACAAGTTCGCCGACGCGACCGGCGATCACCAGTTCATCCATGTGAACCCGCAGATGGCCGCGATGACGCCGTTCGGCGGGACCATCGCGCATGGTTTCCTGACGCTGTCGCTGATGCCGCTGCTGTCGTCAAAGATCGCCGACGCGCCCAAGATCGACGGCGTGAAGATGGGCGTCAACTACGGCGGCAACAAGGTCCGCTTCCTCCAGCCGGTCCGGTCGGGCAAGCGCGTGCGTGGTCGGTTCAAGCTGATGGAACTCGTTGAAAAACGCCCCGGCCAGTGGCAGCAGACCAACGAATTCACCGTCGAGATCGAGGGCGAGGACAAGCCGGCGATGATCGCCGAATGGATTAGCCAGATCTTCGTTTGACGAAAGGCGCCGCCCGATGGCCCGTATCGAACCGCTGACCAAACCCTATCCGCCCGAATTCGACGCGCGGATGAAAGTGCTGATGCGTGGCGCCGACCCGCTCGTGCTGTTCACGACGCTGGCGACCAACGAGCGCGCTTGGACCAAGTTCAGCGGCGGGTCGCTGCTCGACAAGGGGTCGCCG